>JAEWYD010000075.1 GCA_023462275.1 Actinomycetes bacterium | reverse complement strand
GCCTAATGGGTTGGGGGGGGGGGGGGCCGGGCCCCACCCCGGCCAATCAGGTTGCCCACATGGGCACGGCAGGGCACGGTCACCCGTGCCCTGCCGTCGCGCCTGAGAAGCTCGGGAGCGCCACCGCACCCCTCAGACGCACTCACCGTCTGCGAGTCCTCAGCCCGAGACCGCGCGGTGAGGTCTTACCCCTTGACGGCGCCCTGCAGGCCGCTGACGATCCGCTTCTCCATGGCCAGGAAGAAGACCAGGGCGGGGATCATCGCGACCGTGGTGAACGCCAGGACGCCCGCCGTGTCCTGCGAGTGCTCGCTGGAGAACGTCGCCACACCGAGCGGCAGCGTCTGCGCGTTCGGGTCGCTGAGGATCAGCAGCGGGAGCAGGTAGGCGTTCCACGACGCGACGAACGCCAGGACACCCACCGTCACCACGCCCGGCCCCGACAGGGGCAGGAGGATCCGCCAGAAGAACCCGATGCGGGACGTGCCGTCGATCTGGGCAGCCTCCTCCAGCTCCTTCGGCAACGCCTTCAGGAACGGCCTGAGGATGACCACCGTCGTCGGCAGCGCGAACGCCGCCTGCGGCAGGGCCACACCCCAGAGGGAGTTCTGCAGGCCGAGGTCACGGACCATGAGGAACAGCGGGATGATCGCCACGGTGAGCGGGAACAGCAGGCCCATCGTGAAGATCGCGAAGAAGCCCTCGCGGCCCTTGAACTCGTACCGCGCCAGCGGGTACGCCGCCATGACGCCGAACACGCTGACCACAACGGTGGTGATGAGCGCGATGAGCGTCGAGTTGAGCGCGAGACGCCAGAAGGTCCCCGACGTCAGCACGTTCTTGTAGTTGTCGGTGATCCACGGGTCCGGAAGACCCACCGGGTCACTGGCCAGCTGGGCCGTGCTCCGGAAACCACCGACGATCGCGTACAGCACGGGACCGAGGGTCGCCGCGACGACGATCAGGGCCAGTGCGTAGACGAGGACGTTGCCGCCCTTGAACGCACTGCGACGCCGACGGGGCTCGAGCGTCCCGGCCCCCGAGGCGTTCGGGACAGCCATCACTGGGGCGCTCATCGCTTGGCCCTCTTCTTCTTCACGGGGGCCTCGGTCGGGTCCCGGTTGAGGATGAACTTCATGTAGACCCCGGCGAACACGAGCGAGATCAGGAACAGGAGGATGGCGACCGCCGAGGCGTAGCCGTACAGGCTCCGGTTCGTGCCCTGGTGGATCATGTACGTCGCCATGGTCATGGTCGCGTTGGCCGGTCCGCCCTTGGTCAGGATCCAGATCATGTCGAAGACCTGGAGCGAACCGATCATGGACAGGAACGCCCAGGTGCGGATCGTCGGGCCGAGCAGCGGGAACGTGATCCTGCGCTGGACCTGCCACCAGGAGGCGCCGTCGATCTGCGCCGCCTCGTACAGCTCCGGCGGGACGCCCTGGAGGCCGGCGAGCAGGATGATCACTGCCAGGCCCAGGTACTTCCACGTCAGCACACCCATCACGGTGTACAGCGCCTTGTCGGGGTCACCCAGCCAGAGCTGGACGAGGTCCCCGAGGCCGACCGCCTTCATCAGCTCGTCCATCGGGCCGTTCGGCTGGAGCATGAGGAGCCACACGACACCGGCGACGACCTCAGCGAGCACGTACGGCACGAAGATGACGACGCGGAGGAAGGTCCGGCCCCACATCTCGCGGTTGAGCAGGAGCGCGATGCCCAGGCCCAGCGGGAGCTGGATGATGATCGACAACGCCACGATGATGAAGTTGTGGATCACCGCGTCGGTGAAGACGGAGTCCTGGAGAGCGCGCCCGTAGTTCTTGAGACCGATGAAGTTGTCCATCGGCCCGAGGCCGTTCCAGTTGAAGACCGAGTATCGGCCTGCCTGGATCACCGGCACGATCACGAAGAGGGCGAACAGCACGAGGGCCGGCGCCAGGAAGAACGCGATCTCCAGGCGCTTACGCCAATCCTTGGTCACGCCGCGCTGCCGCCCGCCTGACGCGGGTACCGCCGACCGAGCCGAAGCCCGGCCGGCGGTACCCGAGTTGTCAGGTGGGATGGCAGCTCCGGCGCCCGTGCCCGTCCAGCGGGTGGTTACGTCGTCTGCCATCTCATTCACCCGTTGTCAGCGGCTTCCTGCATCTTCTGCGGGATGGCCTCCGGAGAGGACTGCCCGGCGAAGACCAGAGCGATCTCGTCGTTCATGGCGCCACCGATGTTCTCACCGAGGGCGGTGTCCAGGTAGAGCTGGACGAACGGCGCGTTGTCACGGAAGGTGAGCAGGTCGCCGAGGACCGGGTCCTTGACCGAGCCGGACGCAGCCGGGTTGGTCGGGAGACCCATGTCGTTCTCCGCGAAGCCCTTCTGGACCTCGTCGCTCAGCAGGTACTTGATGAAGTCGACGCAGACGTCCGGGGCGTCCTTCGAGCACGCCCACGCGTCGCCGCCACCCATGGCCGCAGCCGGGTCACCCTCGCCGTTCGCGACAGCCGGGAACGGGAACCAGCCGGTCTTGTCGCCAAGACCCTTCTTGTCCTCGGTCAGACCCTGCATGACGCCGGGCTCCCAGTGACCAGCGAGCTCCATGGCGACCTTGCCCGTGGCGAGCAGGCCGGACGCGGAGGTCGCGCCCTCCTGGGCCTTGGTGTTCAGGAAGCCGGAGTTGAAGGGCTCGTGACCGATGAGGTCAACGAGGTCCTGGCCAGCGCGCACGAAGCACTCGTCGCTGAAGTCGGAGTTCTCGATGGCCGCGGTCAGCGTGTCCTGCGAGCACTCGCGGATCACGAAGTAGTACCAGTAGTGACCGGCCGGCCAGCGGTCGCCAGCGCCGACGGAGATCGGCTCGATGCCAGCGCCCTTGAGCTTGTCGACGGCCGCGTACAGGTCGTCCATCGTCGCCGGGGGCTCGGTGATGCCGGCCTGCTGGAACAGGTCCTTGTTGTACCAGAAGCCGACGACGCCGACGCTGAACGGCAGCGCGTACGTCTTGCCGTCGACCTGCCAACCGGCGACGGAGCCGCCGATGGTGTCGATCGTGTCGGCAGCCGCGTCGGAGATGTCCTTGACGAGGCCCGCCTGGACGTGGGTCGCGAGCTCGCCGCCACCACGCTCCATGTAGATGTCGGGCGCGTCACCGGTCTGGAAGGCGGCGTCGAGCTTGGTCAGCATGTCCTCGTGAGCGAGGGCGCTGATCTCGATCTTGACGCCGGGGTTCGCAGCCTCGAAGTCGGCCGCAACCTTCTCGTAGTACCCCTTGCCAGGGTCGTTGTTGGAGTTGTGCCACCAGGTGAGGGTGACGTTGTCGCCGCCGCCCGCGCCCTCGGTCGCCTCGCCGTTGTTCTCGTCCTTCTTGTCGCCGCCGCCACAGGCAGCCAGCAGGAGAGCAACAGTGACGCCCAGAGCCACGGTGGAGGCCGCTCGCAGTCTCGCCATGATCCGTTCCTTAGTCATCGTCGACGCTCGGACCCGGGAAGTCTGGCACGCGAGATTTTGGGGTGTCAATCGATTTCGATATCGATATCGAAACGGTAGAGTCACGATCGTGGACGGCCGGAGCAGGGTGACCATCAGCGACGTGGCGCGCACCGCAGGGGTGTCCGTGGCCACCGTGTCCAAGGTCATCAACGGGCGGTACGGGGTGGCGGTCGCCACCTCGGCCCGCGTACAGGAAGTCATCGACCAGCTCGGCTACGAGTCCAGCCTCGTGGCCCGCAGCCTCCGCAGCACCCGCACCAACGTCATCGGCATCCTCGTCGCGGAGTTCGAGCCCTTCAGCACCGAGCTGCTCAAGGGCACGTCGACCGCGATCGCCGAGACGGGGTACGAGCTGCTCGCGTACTCGGGCGGCGGCAGGCACGGTGGCGGCGTCGGGTGGGAACGTCGCTACCTCTCCCGGCTCAGCGGCACGCTCATCGACGGCGCGATCCTGGTCACGCCCACCGTCGTCGACGCGCACCCGGGCATCCCGGTCGTGGCCGTCGACCCGCACCGCGGGCGCTCCGGACTGACCACCGTCGATTCCGACAACATGCGCGGGGCCGTCATGGCGACGGAGTACCTCCTGCGGCTCGGCCACCGCCGCATCGGCTTCCTCGGGGGCCGGCCCGACCTGGAGTCGGCCCGCCTCCGCGAGGAGGGCTACCGCGCGGCGCTCGCGAGCGCGGGCATCCCGATCGACCCGGAGCTCATCCGGGTCGGCGGCTACCGTCCCGAGACCGCCGACCAGCCGGCGCACGAGCTGCTGACGCTCCCGGAGCGGCCCACCGCCGTGTTCGCGGCCAACGACATCTCCGCGATCCGGACCATGGAGGTCGCCCGGTCGCTCGGCCTCGCCATCCCCGACGACCTGTCGGTGATCGGGTTCGACAACGTGCCCGAGTCGGCCCTCACCACTCCCCCGCTCACGACGATCGCACAGCCCATCCGGCGGATGGGCTCGGAGGCGATCGCCCTGCTCATCTCCATGATGGACGGCACGTCGGAGGGCGGTACGCACGTGACCCTGCCCACCGAGCTCGTCGAGCGCGCGTCCTGCGCACCCGCCCGCCACTGACGCTCACGCGCCCCGGACGACGTTCAGCGGCGCCTCGCCGGCCGCCAGCGCCTGCAGCTGGCGGCGCAGCAGACCGACCAGACGCGGGGTGGTGGCCGTGCTCATGCCGCCGACGTGGGGCGTGACGATCGTCCCCGGCGTCCGCCAGAGCGGGTGGTCCGGTGGGAGCGGCTCGGGGTCCGTCACGTCGAGCGCGGCCCGGAGCCGGCCCGACTCCAGCTCCGCGACGAGCGCGGCGGTGTCGACGACCTTCCCCCGGCCCACGTTGACGACCAGTGCGCCGTCGGGCAGGGCGGCGAGGACGGCCGCGTCGACCAGGTGGTGCGTGGAGTCGTCCAGCGGGAGGACGACCACGAGCACCTCGACGTCGCGCAGGAGGGTCGGCAGCTCGGCGACGGCGTGCACGTGCCCCTCGGGCACGTCCCGCGCCGTGCGCGCCACCCGCACGACGTCGGCCTCGAACGCCTCGAGGCGGCGCCCGACGGCGGCGCCGATGGAGCCGTAGCCCAGCACCATCACGCGGCGGTCGGCGAGCGAGGCCCGGAGCTCGGGCCGCCAGGCGCCCGCCGCCATGTCGCGCACGGCGTCGCCGATCCCGCGCTGCGCGGCGAGCGCGAGCGCCACCGCCAGCTCCGCCGTCCCGGAGTCGTGGACGCCGCGGCCGTTGCACAGCACGACGCCGGCCGGCACGTGGTCGAGGGCGTGCTCGTACCCGGCGCTCGGCAGCTGGACCACGCGCAGCCGCGGCAGGTCGGCCAGCCGCGCGAGCACGCGCGGGCTGGCGCCGTAGTTGGGCACGACGACGACGTCGACCTCGGCCGGGTCCACGACCTCGCCGGCGGGGCCCTGCATGTCCCACAGCACCACCCGCGCCTCCGGCGGCAGCGGGCCCACCGTCAGCGCGTCGAGGAGCTCGCGGTGGGCGACGGTCATCGTGAGGGTCATGCGGGCCTCTCGGCGTCAGGCGTCCTGGGCGGCGCGGTAGTCGTCCTCGAGCACCGCCATGACGATCGCGTCGCACCAGAAGTCGCCGTCGCGGTGGCACTCGCGCAGGCGCCCCTCCTCGACGAAGCCCAGGCTCTCGTAGAGCATCCGGGCCCGCGGGTTGATGCTCAGCACGTCGAGCGACACGCGGTGCAGGCCCAGGCCCGCGGGGGGCTCGCCGAACGCGTGGGCGAGCACCAGAGAGATCGCGTCGCCGCCGAAGCCGCGGCCGCGCTGGCCCGGCCGCAGGGCGAGGCGCAGGTTCGCGTTGCCGTTCACCCGGTCGATGTCGCCCAGGACGATCTCGCCGAGGAACTCGTCGCCGTCGTGCGTGATGGCCCAGTCGATCCGGCCGTCGCGCTCGGCCAGCGACGCGCACCACGCCCGGACCTCGTCCAGGACGAACGTGCCCGTGGTCCCGGTCATGCGGCGGCCCTCGGGATCGCTGACCATCTCGAACATCGCCTCGGCGTCGTCCGCCCGGACGGGTCGGAGCACGACCAGCTCGCCGTGCAGCACCGGCTTGTCCATAGCGCTCCCCTCCGTCGTCGGGCGTCAGCCCTGCACGCGCTCCAGGACGAGCTCACGGACCCGGCCGGCGTCGGCCTGCCCGCGCGTCGCCTTCATGACCGCGCCGATGATGGCGCCGACCGGTCCGAGGTTGCCGCCGCGGATCTTGGCGACGACGTCCGGCTGCGCCGCCAGCGCCTCGTCGACGGCGGCCAGCAGCGCACCGTCGTCGGACACGACGCCGAGGCCGCGCGCCTGCGTGACCTCCTCCGGCGTGCCCTCGCCCGCGAGCACACCTGCGAGCACCTGCCGCGCCAGCTTGTCGTTCAGGCGGCCGGAGTCCACAAGGGACTGCAGCTCGGCGATGTGCTGCGGGGTGACCGACAGCTCCTCCAGGGAGACGCCGTCGGTGTTGGCGGTCCGGGCGAGCTCGCCCATCCACCACTTGCGGGCGGCCGCCGCGCTCGCGCCAGCGGCGACCGTCGCCTCGATGAGGTCGACGGCGCCGGCGTTGACGACGTCGCGCATCTCCGCGTCCGCGTAGCCCCACTCGGCCTGGAGGCGCCGGCGGCGCGCGGCGGGCAGCTCGGGCAGCGTGGCGCGCAGCTCCTCGACCCAGGCCCGCGACGGCTGGAGCGGCACCAGGTCCGGCTCCGGGAAGTAGCGGTAGTCCTCGGCGTCCGACTTCACGCGGCCCGACGTCGTCGTCCCCGTGTCCTCGTGCCAGTGCCGGGTCTCCTGCAGGATCGTCCCGCCGGCGGCCAGCACCGCCGCCTGCCGGCAGATCTCGTGGCGCACGGTGCGCTCGACCGACCGGAAGCTGTTGACGTTCTTCGTCTCGGTGCGGGTGCCGAGCGGCGACTCGGGCGTCGGGCGCAGGGAGACGTTGACGTCGGCGCGCACGTTGCCGCGCTCCATGCGGGCCTCCGAGACGCCGAGGGCCCGGAAGATGTCGCGCAGCGTGCGGACGTACGCGGCCGCCACCTCGGGCGCGCGCTCGCCGACGCCGGTGATCGGCCGGGTCACGATCTCCACCAGCGGGATGCCTGCGCGGTTGTAGTCGACGAGCGAGTACTCCGCGCCGTGGATGCGGCCGGTGGCGCCCCCGACGTGGGTGTTCTTGCCCGCGTCCTCCTCCATGTGCGCGCGCTCGATGTCGACGCGAACGACGGTGCCGTCCTCGAGCTCGACGTCGATCCAGCCGTCGTGGGCGATCGGCTCGTCGTACTGGCTGATCTGGTACGCCTTCGGCAGGTCAGGGTAGAAGTAGTTCTTCCGGGCGAACCGGCACAGCTCCGCGATCTCGCAGTTGAGCGCGAGGCCGATGAGGATCGCCCACTCGACGGCCTTCTCGTTGACCACCGGCAGCGAGCCGGGCAGACCGAGCGACACGGGCGTCACCTGCGTGTTCGGGGGCGCGCCGAACTCGGTGGGGGCGCCGTCGAACATCTTGCTGGCGGTCCCCAGCTCGACGTGCACCTCGATGCCGAGCACCGGGTCGAACCGCGCGACGGCCTCGTCGTAGTCGAGGAGCGTGCTGGGCTCGCTCATCGGGTCACCTCCAGCTCGGGAGCCTGTGCGAGCAGCGGGCCGCCCCACTGCTGCTCGAGGAGCGCCTCGAGCGCCGCGGCCACGCGGTACAGACGGTCGTCGGCGCGTGCGGGCGCGAGCACCTGGAAGCCGACCGGCAACCCGCCGTCGAGGCCGGCCGGGACGGAGATCCCGGGCACGCCCGCCAGGTTCGCGGGGATCGTGGCGATGTCGTTGAGGTACATCGCCATCGGGTCGTCGAGCTTCTCCCCGAGCTTGAACGCCGTGGTCGGCGCCGTCGGCGACACCAGGACGTCCGCCTGCTCGAACGCGGCGGCGAAGTCGCGCTGGATCAGCGTCCGCACCTTCTGCGCGCTGCCGTAGTAGGCGTCGTAGTAGCCGGCGGAGAGGGCGTAGGTGCCCAGGATGATCCGACGCTTCACCTCGTCGCCGAAGCCCGCGCCCCGCGTCGCGGCCATCACGCGCTCCGTGGTGACGGGTCCCTCCACGGGCTCCACCCGGATGCCGTACCGCATGCCGTCGAACCGCGCCAGGTTGCTGGACGCCTCGCTCGGCATGATCAGGTAGTAGGCGGGCAGGGCCGCGGTGAAGCTCGGGCAGCCCACCTCGACGACTGTCGCGCCCGCTGCGCGCAGCAGGCCGAGCGCCTCGTCGAACCGCGCACGCACGCCGAGCTGGTAGCCCTCGCCGTTCAGCTCGTGGACGACGCCGATGCGCAGCCCGGACAGGTCGCCCGTCGCGCCCTGGCGGGCGGCCCCCGCCAGGTCCGGCAGCGGCTCGCGCAGGGACGTCGAGTCACGCGGGTCGTGGCCGCCGATCACCTCGTGCAGCAGGGCGGCGTCGAGGACCGTCCGCGTCACCGGGCCGGCCTGGTCAAGGCTCGACGCCATCGCGATGAGGCCGTAACGCGAGACCCCGCCGTACGTCGGCTTCGTGCCGACGGTGCCGGTGACCGCGGCGGGCTGGCGGATCGAGCCGCCGGTGTCCGTGCCGATGGCCAGCGGCGCCTCGAACGCGGCGACCGCCGCGGCGCTGCCGCCGCCCGACCCGCCCGGGATGCGGTCGAGGTCCCACGGGTTGTGCGTGTTCCCGTACGCCGAGTGCTCCGTCGAGGAGCCCATGGCGAACTCGTCCATGTTGGTCTTGCCGAGGATCGGCATCCCGGCAGCCTTCAGGCGCTCGACCAGCGTCGCGTCGTACGGGGGCACCCAGCCCTCGAGGATGCGCGAGCCGGCGGTGCTCGGGATGCCCTTCGTCACGACGACGTCCTTGACGGCGACGGGCACGCCCGCGAGCGGGTGCAGCTCGTCGCCCGCGGCACGCCGGGCGTCCACCGCGCGGGCCGCCTCGAGCGCCTGCTCGGCGGAGACGTGCAGGAAGGCGTGCACCAGGCCGTCGACGGCGGCGATCCGGTCGAGGTGCGCCTGCGTCACCTCGACGCTGCTCACCTCGCCGGAGCGCAGGGCGTCGGCGAGCTCGGCGGCGCTGCGGCGGGTCAGGTCGGCGTCGACCATCAGTCCTCCTCGAGGATCTGCGGGACGCCGAAGCGGCCGTCCTCGGGATGCGGGGCGGCGGCGAGCGCGTCGGCCACGGGCAGGACCTCGGTCACCACGTCCGGACGCATGACGTTGGTCAGCGGCAGCGGGTGGCTGGTCGCGGGGACGTCGTCGGTCGCGACCGCGCTGACCTCGGCCACGGCCTGGACGATGACGTCCAGCTCGCCGGCGAGACGCGTCAGCTCCGGGTCCGTCAGGTCGATCCGCGCCAGCGCGGCCAGGCGCGCGACCTCGTCACGGGAGATGGTGGACATGCCCGCGAGTCTAGTGGTGGGCCGTGTCCGCTCTGTTTCGCGGTCCCGCCCGGTGACCATGGTGGGGCTGGCCCTACCCTTGATCAGCCGGGTGGCCGGATCGTGCTCACCGGAGCCGTGTCGCGAGGATCGACCCATGACCAGCCACGAACCCACGGCGCACGTCGCGCCGGCAGCACCCACACCCCAGGACGACGGCGGCGCCTCCCCGACCGGGCCGCAGCCCACGTGGTCGCCCGAGCACGAGGCCGCCGCCCAGGCGTGGGCGGCCGCGGAGACGGCGCGCCGTCCGAGCCCGCTGTTCGGCCCGGGCGCCGTCCGGCAGATGCTGGCCGACTCGGCGTACCTCCTGCTCGGCCTGCCCATCACGATCGCGTCCTTCACGGTGCTGGTCACGGGGCTCTCGCTGGCCGCCGGGCTGCTCATCACCGTGATCGGCATCCCGGTCGCGGTCGCCACCCTGCTGGCCGCGGAGTGGTTCGGGCGGCTCGACCGTGCGCGGCTGCGCGGGCGCGGGACCGTCCTGCCGCCCCTGCAGTACGCGCCCCTGCGCGGCAGCGGGCTCCGCGGGATGCTCAACACGCTCGCGGACCCGCTGCGGTGGGCGGCCGTGATCCACGGGATCGTCGCCATGGCCGTGTCGATCCTGACGTGGACCGTGCTGGTCACGTGGTGGGCCGGGGCGCTCGGCGGCCTCACGTACTGGTTCTGGGAGCGGTGGCTGCCGCACGACGCGTCGGGCCGGGTCGACAGCCAGGGTCTCGCCGAGCTGCTGGACCTGCCGATGTCCGAGGCGCAGCTCAACCTCCTCGTGGGTCTCGTCTTCGTCCTCACGATGATCCCCGTGCTGCGCTGGTGCGCCGAGCTGCACGCCGGCCTCGCGCGGATGCTGCTGAGCGGGACGTCCAGCCGGTACCTCAGCGAGCAGGTCGCCGACCTCGAGGCCCGGCGGACGGCCGCGGCCGCGGCCGAGACGCAGTCGCTGCGCCGGCTCGAGCGCGACATCCACGACGGCCCGCAGCAGCGGCTCGTGCGCCTCGGCATGGACCTCTCGGTGGCGGAGCGGCACCTGGACGACGACCCGGCGACGGCGCGTGAGCTCCTCGCCGCGGCCCGCGCCCAGACCGCCGAGACCCTCGCCGAGCTGCGTGCCCTGTCCCGCGGCATCGCCCCGCCCGTGCTCGCGGACCGCGGCCTGGCCGCGGCGCTGGCCGCCGTCGCCGCCCGGGCCAGCGTGCCCACGAGCGTGGACGTCTCCGTCGCCGGCGACGACCGCCCCTCGGCCCCGGTGGAGAGCGCCGCCTACTTCCTCGTGAGCGAGGCGCTCACCAACATCGCCAAGCACTCCTGCGCCTCGATGGCCGCCGTCCGCGTGTGGGGCGACCGGGCGTCCGGGGCGCTCAGCGTCGAGGTGCGCGACGACGGCGTCGGCGGTGCGGACGTCGCCAAGGGCCACGGCCTCGCCGGCCTGGTCGACCGGGTCGAGGGCCTCGGCGGCCTGCTCACCATCGCGAGCCCCGACGGTGGGCCCACGGTCGTGCACGCCACCCTCCCCTGGGTCTGACGCCGTCCCACGACGCCGCGGCACGGGGCGACCGGCACCTGGTCGGTCACCCCGGCCGCGGCGCGCGCACGGCAGCATGGGTCCCATGCGCATCGTGCTCGCCGAGGACTCCGTGCTGCTCCGCGAGGGCCTCGTCCGGCTGCTGGCCGAGGCCGGCCACGCCGTCGTCGCGGCCGTCGACCACGCGGACGCGCTCGTCCCCGCCGTCGTCGAGCACCAGCCCGACGTCGCCGTCGTCGACGTGCGCATGCCGCCCACCTTCACCGACGACGGGCTGCGCGCGGCCGTGGCCGCCCGTGCCGCCGTGCCGGGCCTCGGTGTCCTCGTGCTGTCCCAGTACGTGGAGGAGTCCTACGCCCGCGACCTCCTCGCCGACGGCCGCGGCGGCGTCGGCTACCTCCTCAAGGACCGCGTGCAGGACCTCGACTCGCTCGAGGACGCCCTGGCGCGCGTGGCGGGCGGTGGAACCGCCCTCGACCCCGACGTCGTCGCGCAGCTGCTCGTCGCCCGTCGCGCGGCCGACCCCCTCGCCGCCCTGACGGCTCGCGAGCGCGAGGTGCTCTCGCTCATGGCCGAGGGCCGGTCGAACGGCGCGATCGCCGAGGCGCTCGTCGTGAGCGCCGGGGCGGTGGAGAAGCACGTGGGCAACGTCTTCACGAAGCTGGACCTGCCGCCGTCGGACTCCGACCACCGGCGCGTCCTCGCCGTGCTGACGTGGCTGCACGCCCGCTGAGTCAGGCGGGGACGTCCGCGACGACGAGCCTGATGAGCGCCAGCAGCGCCTCCGCATAGGCGTCAGCGGCGCTGGCCGCCGTGAACTCGGCCGGGCCCTCCGGGCCCCGCGTCGAGACGACGAACACGGACGCGCCGTCGGTCTCCTCGCGGCGCAGGGCGACGAACGTGCCGCCCAGGCGCTCGCGGAGCTGGTCCTCCCGCGGGAGCCAGAGGGCCTCGTCCTTGGCCACGGAGTCCAGCGCCCACTCGGTGGTGCCGTTGAAGCCGAGGATCGTGCCGGTCGGGTACTGCCGCGCCTCGATCGTCATCTCGCTGAGCGTGAAGACCTGGCCGGCGAGCTCCGGCTGCGGGATGACGAAGCGGTCGCCCGGGGTGGGGTCCCACCGCAGGCCCGCGTCACGCAGGGCGATCGCGAGGTGCTCGGAGATCATGCCTCCAGTGTGCCCGCTCGGCCCCCGCCGCGCGGCTCCGGGCCTCCCGCGGCCCGACCGCAGGCACGGACGTTGGGCCCTTGGCCCCGCGACCGGGAAGGTCCACCGTGGCGACATGACGACCGAGCTGCCGTACGGCCCGACGCTCTCGGCGCTCCTGGAACCGCTGCGCCGCGGCTTCCGGGTGCTCAACCGCTACCTCGCGGTCCCTCTGACGCGCGTCGGCGCGGGGCCGCTCCTCAACACGCCGGCGAGCGGCTCGATCCTCGTGCTGCGCACGGTCGGCCGGAAGAGCGGCCTGGTCCGGGACGCGCCCCTGGGCTACGCCGTCGTCGACGGCCGCGTCGCCATGATCGCCGGGTACGGCCGCGACGCGCACTGGTTCCGCAACGCGCTGGCCCACCCCGAGGTGGAGGTGCTCCTACCCGGGGCGGTGCTCGCCGGGGTCGCCGAGGAGGTCACCGACCCCGCCGAGCGCCGCGCGGCCTTCCGCGCGGTGACCGCCGCCCTGGGGACGCTCGGCCGCATGACGCTGGGCGACGCGGTGGAGATGAGCGACGAGCAGGTCGACCGCCTCGCTGACGCGTTCCCGGTCCTCGCCGTCCGCCCGACAGGTGTGCTACCCGGACCGCACGACCCCGGCGGCGTCGTGCCGAAGGTCACCGGCGCGCTGTGGGTCGGGCTCGCGGTCGCCGGCTGCGTCGCGGGCCTCCGACGACGCCGCAGCTGCCCGTCCTGCTCCTGAGCCGGGTCAGAGCTCGCGGTAGTGGTAGGTCTCCGCGAGCCGGAAGCCGAGGCGCTCGTAGAGGGTCCGCGCGGTGACGTTGTCGGCCTCGACCTGCAGGAACACGCGACTCGCCCCCCTGGCCGCGGCCGCCGCGAGGGCGGCCGCCGTCAGCGCCGTCGCGATGCCCCGACGGCGCGCCCGGGGCGCCACCATGAGCGAGGACAGGCCCACCCACTCCCCCGCCAGCGCGCCCCGGACCACGCCCACGACGTCGTCGCCGTCGCGCGCCGTGACGTACACGGCCGGCGAGCCACCGATGACGGCGCCCGCCGCGGCCTCGTCGACCTGCCCCGCCGCCTTGACGCCCAGCCAGCCGGCCAGCCACGCAGCGTCGGGCGCGTCCGTCGTGGTCAGCTC
>JAEWYD010000074.1 GCA_023462275.1 Actinomycetes bacterium | reverse complement strand
GCCCGGATGTCGGCATCCATCGCGACCAGGAAGCCGGCGGTGCCCTCGTCGAGGCCGGCGGAGCGGAGCGCGGCCAGGTGCTCGTCGGTGCCGACCTGCTGCACGACGACGTCGCGGCCGAGCACCGTGCCGATCGCGTCGGCAAGCTCGGCGAAGGTCCACGGCTCGTCGCCGCCGAGCTCGTACACGGCGCCGTCGTGGCCGTCCGTGCGCAGGACGGCGGACGCGGCGGCCGCGTAGTCGGCGCGCGGCGCGCTCGCCACGCGGCCGTCGCCGGCGCTGGTCAGCACGACGCCGGTCGAGCGCGCCTGCTCGAGCGTCGGGACGTAGTTCTCGGTGTACCAGTTGTTGCGCAGGATCGTGACGACGAGGCCCGAGCCGCGCAGGATCTCCTCTGTGCCCTTGTGCTCGGGTGCGAGGATCAGCGGCGAGGTGTCGGCGGCGGGCGCGGACGTGTAGACGACGCGGCGGACGCCGACCTCCGCCGCGGTCTCGATCGCGGCGCGGTGCTGGGCGACGCGCTGCCCGACCTCGCTGCCCGAGACGAGCATGAGCGTGTCCGCTCCGGTCAGGGCGTCGCGGAGGGTCGCGCGGTCCTCGTAGTCGAGCGGGGCGACCCGGACGCCGCGGTCGGTGAGGTCGGCGGCGCGGGACAGGTCGCGACCGCCGGCCACGATCTCGGCCGGCGCGACGCCGTGGTCGAGGAGGTCCTCGACGATGAGCCGACCCAGGTGTCCGGTTGCTCCGGTCACGACGACGGACATGGCGTTTCCTCTCGACGGGTGGCGGCCCCGGCCTGGAGCCTCACAGCGTCAACCGCCGGCCGTGCCGGGACCTTCCCGCCCGGCGGCCGGCGTCGTCCGGCGGGTGCGGCGGGATGGGGTTGAATCGCCCGGTGCTCACGATCGCCACCGTCAACGTCAACGGCATCCGTGCGGCGTTCCGCCGCGGGATGGGGGACTGGCTCGCCGGCTGCCGGCCCGACGTGCTGCTGCTCCAGGAGACGCGCGCCGGCGAGGAGCACCTGCGCGACCACCTCGACCCGGCCGAGTGGGACCTGGCGCACGCGGAGGCGGCGGCGAAGGGCCGGGCCGGCGTGGCGATCGCGAGCCGCCTGCCGATGCGCGCCGTGCGGGTGGGCCTCGACCACGGCGTGCCGACGAACACCGGGCGCTGGGTGGAGGCGGACCTCGAGCTGCCCGACGGCGGCACCCTCACCGTGGTGTCCGTGTACGTCCACTCGGGCACCGTCGACACGCCCTCGATGGCGGAGAAGTACGCGTTCCTGGACCTGGTGACCGCGCGGCTCGCCGAGCTGGGTGCGCGCGGGGTGCGCGCCGTCGTCGGCGGGGACGTGAACACGACGCACCGCGACGTGGACCTGAAGAACTGGAAGGGGAACCTGCGGTCGGCCGGCTGCCTGCCGCAGGAGCGGGCGTACCTGGACCGGTGGTTCGGCGAGCTGGGCTGGGTCGACCTGGGCCGGCGCCTCGGCGGCGAGGGGCCCGGGCCCTACACGTGGTGGTCCTGGCGGGGCAAAGCCTTCGACAACGACGCCGGCTGGCGCATCGACTACCAGGTGGCGACGCCGGCCCTCGCCGAGGTCGCGGTGACCGCGCGGGTGGACCGTGCGGCGACGTACGACGCGCGGTTCAGCGACCACGCCCCGGTGGTCGTCGCGTACGACCTCTGAGGCCCGCTACGCGTCCGTGCTCGCCGGCGCGGCGTCGACGGCGGTTCCGGGGGCCTCGGGAGCCGTGTGCGGACCGGGGAGGTCCCGCATCCGCACGAGCGGGGAGAGGACGACGGGCAGCGCGCTGAGCGCCGAGACCGCGACCGCGACCCAGAGGGTGGGCGTGACCCCCAGGTGGGTGCCGAGGAACCCGCCGAGCAGGCCGCCGAACGGCATGATGCCCCAGACGATGAACCGGACCGAGGCGTTCATGCGGCCGAGCAGCACGGGCGGGCAGAGCCGCTGGCGGAAGCTGACCTGCGCCACGTTGTAGACGACGACGAGGAACGTCGCGACGCCGCCGCCCGCGATGAGCGTCGCCGCCGCAGGCACGCCGGCGTGGGCGAGCGGCTCGGCGAGCGGCGTGAGGGCCATCGCGGGGACCCAGGCCACGGCGGAGAGCGCGACGGCGCGGCCCTCGCCCACCCAGCGCGCGACCCGGTCGGCGAGGATCGCGCCCAGCACCCCGCCCACCGAGGAGACGGAGTACACGACGCCGAGCGTGGCGGTGTCGAGCCCCAGGGTGCGCAGCGCGTAGATCACCATGAGCGCGCCGGTGACGCCGCCGGCGAAGTTGCCGATCGCCGTGCACGCGACGATGCGCCGCAGCAGCGGCTGCCGGACGACGAAGGCCAGGCCTTCCGCGATCTCGGCGCGCAGCGGCCGGCGGCCCTCGCGCGCGGGCAGCTCCTCGACGTGCCGGATGCGCCCGACGAAGAAGGCCGAGCCGAGGTAGGTGGCGACGGTGGCGCCGATGAGGGCCGGTGCGCTGATCACGCGCAGGAGGGCCCCGCCCACGGCCGGGGCGGCCACGGCCGCGACGGACTGCGTGGCCTGGAGCTTGGAGTTGCCCTCGACGATGTGCTCGAGCCCGACGAGGCCGGGCACGTAGCTCTGGTGCGCCACGTCGAAGAAGACGGTCGCGCAGCTCATGACGGCCCCGGCCGCGTAGAGCAGCGCCATCGACCCGTGCCCGGTCACGCCCGCGACGACGACCACTGCCAGCACGGCGGCCCGGACGAGGTCCGCGACGACGAGCGTCCGGCGCTTGCGCATCCGGTCCACCCACGCGCCGGCCGGGAGGCCGATGACGAAGAAGGCCGCGGTCTCTGACGCCGTGAGGTAGCCCATCTGGGCCTCGCTGGCGTCCAGGTGCGCGACGGCGAAGATCGGCAGGGCGAGCAGGGCCAGCTGGGCGCCGAACTGGCCGAGCGCGTCACCGATCCAGAGCTGCCGGAAGTTCCGGTGGAACGCGAGCGACTGGCGTCGGGCGCGCCGGGCCGCGGTTCCTGGCCCTGCGGTGCCTGGCCCGGGGGTGCCTGGCTCGGCCGCTGCGGGGGACGTGTCGTTCACGCGGTGAGCATGGCGCACTGATTTGGAGAAGTCAATCAGTATGATGGCGACATGGCCGACGAGGGCGCGAGCGCCGCAGCCGAGCGCGAGCGCGAGGTGGATGCCGACGCGCGCGCCCTCGCCTCCGTCGTCCGGTGGCGCATCCTGCGGCTCTGCCTCGACGAGGCGCTCACGAACCGCGAGATCGCCGCGCGGCTGCGCCGGGACCCGGGCACGACGTACCACCACGTGCGCACGCTCGCCGAGCGGGGATTCCTCGAGGCGCAACCGGAACGACGGGGAGCCCGTGGGGCGCGCGAGGTCCCGTACGTCGCCACGCGCAAGACGTGGCGCACCGAGGCGGGACCCGCGGTCAACCACGTGCTCGTCGAGACGTTCCTCGAGGAGCTGGGGGAGGCGGACCCGGCGAGCGTCGACATCGCCCGCCTCGGCGTGCGCCTCGGGGCGGAGGGTCGCGCCGAGCTCGGCCGGCGGCTCAGCGCCCTGCTGCAGGAGTTCGCCGACCGGCCGCCCGAGCCCGACGGCTCGCCGTACTCGCTCTTCATCGCGGTGCACGAGGACGCCGCCCGCCGCGCCTGACGCGACCTGTGGAAACCCAGGTCGCGCGGCGCCCGGTCCGCCAGACTTGCCGGGGCCGCGACGGTCGCGGGCGCGAGGGGGCTCGATGGTGGCGGAGGACGCGGACGGCGGCGGCATCGCCTGGGGCTGGGTCGTCGGCCTCCTGGTGGTCGTCGGCGCGGTGATGGGTGTGACGAGCTGCCTCGAGCACATCGAAGACGTCATGATCAACGGCTCACCCACCTTCACCGACGACGAGCTTCGCGATCGGCCCATGCTCGACGAGGTCATGCCGACCTACGTCGGGGCGGCGGAGGCTGTGCGCACCGCGCTCGTCCGAGCGGGCGCCACGGCCGACGAGGGCGCCACGCAGTACGCGGACGCCGCTCGGTGGGCGGCGGCCGAGCTGCCGGCCACGTTCGATGACGAGCCGGTCTACCGCCACGAGCAGGTCGTCGACGGGCACGCCGTCCGGCTGTGGGAGACCGGCCGGGTCGGGCTCGGCCTCGTCCTGCCGGCCGACGCCGACCGGGCTCGTCTCCGGCGCGACCTGGCGGCGGCCGTCCGCGGCTACGGGTTCACCGTGGGCCGGGCGTGGTCACCCAGCGAGTGGGAGCTGTTCAGCGCCGGTGACTCCTGGGGCGCCACGATCACCGTGGATGTGAGACAGGACGGGCGTCTCGACGTGGGCGTCCGGAGCGGACTCCACCTGTGCATCGGCGCTCCGAGCGTTCCGCCCGCCGGTCGGCCGCCGCCCACATCCGTTGGCCCGAAGGCCGCCTGACGGGTACAGATGTGATGTAGGTCACATCCGCTGTGGGACATCGGACCCGAAAGACCCGCGCGGACCCTGTGGTAAGGCCCCTACGGTCGAGGCAGCGTCGCTGCCGACGCACGACGCGCTGCACCTCTCCTGCTACCGCGAGGGAGCGTGGCCCATGAGCGTCCGTACACCGATGACGCTGGCGGGGATCGAGACCGGGGCGGGGCTGCGTGCGGCACTCGACCGCACGCCCGCCGAGGTCGTCGCCGCGATGAAGACCTCCGGCATCAAGGGCAGGGGCGGGGCGGGGTTCCCCACCGGGCTCAAGTGGGAGCTGGCCGCCGGGGCACCCTCGTCCGACGGCCGCCGGTACGTCGTCTGCAACGCCGACGAGGGCGAGCCCGGCACGTTCAAGGACCGCGTGCTCCTGGACGAGCTGGCCGACCTCGTCGTCGAGGGCATGACGATCGCCGGCTACGCCATCGGCGCGACCGCGGGCATCCTCTACCTCCGGGCCGAGTACGTGTACCTGCTCGAGGGGCTCGAGGGCTGCCTCGCCCGACGGCGGGCCGACGGGCTCCTCGGCGACGCGGTGCTCGGGTGTGACGTCGCCTTCGACGTCACGATCCACCTCGGCTCCGGCGCCTACGTCTGCGGCGAGGAGACGGCCCTCATCGAGTCGCTCGAGGGTCGCCGGGGCGAGCCGCGCAACCGCCCGCCGTTCCCCGTGGTCAAGGGGCTGCACGGCCGGCCGACCGTGGTCAACAACGTCGAGACCTTCGCCTGGGCGGCGGCCATCCTCGCCCGCGGCCCGGAGTGGTTCGCGCACATCGGCACGGACGGCTCGACCGGACCCAAGCTGCTCAGCGTCTCGGGCGACGTCGCGCGTCCCGGGACCTACGAGTTCCCCCTGGGAGTCAGCATCGCCGAGGTGCTCGAGGCGGCCGGCGCCGAGGACGCCAAGGCGGCGATCGTCGGCGGCGCGGCGGGCGTCTGCGTTCCGGCGGCCGACTTCGGCCGGGCCATCAGCTACGAGGACGTCTCCACGGGCGGCGCAGTCATCGTCATCGGGCCGTACCGCGACCTGCTCGAGGTCGCCGAGAACCTGCAGGGCTTCTTCGTGAACGAGTCGTGCGGCCAGTGCACGCCGTGCCGCGTGGGCAACGTCAAGCTCCTCGAAGGCATCCAGCAGATGCGCCGGGGCGAGCTGACGCCCGCGCACCTGGACGACCTCATCAAGCTCGCGGGCACCATGCGCGTCGCGTCCAAGTGCGGTCTCGGGCAGGCCAGCCCGAACGTCTTCCTCTCGATCATCGAGAACTACCGGGCCGAGGTCCTCGGCCGGGTCCCGGCCCAGGTCTGAGGGAGGACGACGTGAAGACCCAGGACCCCGCCGTCCGCGCCCAGGCGCTGCGGATCATGGCGAGCGCGACGCCCTTCGACAGCGACGAGACGGTGACCGTCACGGTCGACGGCCGCGCAGTCGAGGTGCCGATGGGCGCCACGATCCTCGAGGCCGCCAAGCGCGCCGACCGCCGCATCCCGACGCTGTGCCACCACCCCGACCTGCCCGACGCCGGCGTCTGCCGGGTGTGCGTGGTGGAGGTCTCCGGCCAGCGCAACCTGCAGGCCAGCTGCACCTACCCGATCACGGCGCCGGTCGAGATCCAGACCTACAGCCCGCGCGTGCGCCAGGCGCGCCGCGACGTCGTCGACCTGATGCTCGCCGAGCACTGCGGCAGCTGCCAGACGTGCGGCCGCAACGGCAACTGCGAGCTGCAGGACCTCGCGGCCGAGTACGGGTCGGACACGTTCCGGTTCGGCCAGCGGACCGAGCCGACGCGGCTCTTCGACGTCCTGGGGCCGTCGATCATGCGCGACATGAACAAGTGCGTGCACTGCACGCGCTGCATCCGCACCTGCGCCGAGCTGCAGGGCGTGGGCGCGCTCGGCGTCATCGGTCGCGGCGACTCCACCACGATGTCGCCGTACCTGACGCTGCCGATCTCCGGCGTCGTCTGCGTGAACTGCGGCCAGTGCATCAACCGGTGCCCGACGGGCGCGCTGCAGGAGTGCGACAACACCGAGGACGTGTGGGCGGCGATCGAGGACCCGACCAAGCACGTCGTCATCCAGACCGCCCCGGCGCCCCGAGCCGCGATCGGCGAGGAGTTCGGCCAGCCGCCCGGGACGACGATGACGTGGCAGCTCAACACGGCGCTGCACGAGCTCGGGTTCGACAAGGTCTTCGACACCAACTTCTCCGCCGACCTCACGATCATCGAGGAGGGCACCGAGCTGCTGCTGCGGCTCTACGAGAACCTTGTGCTCGACGACCACCACCGGCCGCTGCCGCAGCTCACCTCCTGCAGCCCGGGGTGGATCAAGTTCATCGAGCACCGGTTCCCCGAGCAGCTGCCCCTCGTGTCCAGCTGCAAGAGCCCGCAGCAGATGTTCGGCGCCCTGATCAAGACCTGGTACGCCGAGCGCAACGGCCTCGACCCGGCCGACGTCGTCTCGGTGTCCCTCATGCCGTGCACGGCGAAGAAGTTCGAGACGACGCGGCCCGAGATGACGGACAGCGGCTTCCGCGACGTCGACTACGCCCTCACCACGCGCGAGCTCGGGCGCATGATCCACGAGCACGGCATCCACCTGCCGGACCTGCCGGAGAGCGACTTCGACGACCCGTTCGGGACGGCGTCGGGCTCGGGCGTCATCTTCGGCGCCACGGGCGGCGTCATGGAGGCCGCGCTGCGTACCGTCATCGAGCTGGTCACCGGCGGCAAGGTCGAGGACCTCTTCAGCCACGCCGACATCACCCCGGTGCGGGGGTTCGAGGGGACGCGCATGGCGGAGGTGACCCTGCCCGACGAGCTCGGGCCGGTGCCGCCGATCCTCGCCCACCTCGTGCCCGACTGGGACTGGCTGCGCGGCGTGACCCTGCGGGTCGCCGTCGTGCACGGGACCGCCAACGCGCAGAAGGTGATGGCGGACGTCGTCGCCGGCGGGCCCTTCGCCGCGTGCCACTTCATCGAGGTCATGGCGTGCCCGGGCGGGTGCCTCGGCGGCGGCGGGCAGCCCATCCCGACCGACGCCTCCATCCGGACCGCGCGGGCGGCCGCCATCTACGGCGAGGATGCGCACTACGGCGAGACGGGGCGGGCGCGCAAGAGCCACGAGAACCCGGCGGTGCTGCGGCTCTACGAGGAGTTCCTCACCGACGGTCCGTGCGGGCGCACCAGCCACCACCTGCTGCACACGACGTACACGGCACGCGGCGCGTTCATCGACGCCGCCGCGGCCCGGGGGGAGGGGTAGCCATGCTCACGCTGCCGACGGAGCTGGCCGCGGCGAACGCCGACCTCATCGCGGCGATCGATGCCCTGGTGGAGCGGCACGGGCGCACCCGCAGCGCCCTCATCCCCGTGCTCCAGGGCCTGCGGGAGCAGCGCCACGAGATCAACGACGTCGCGATGCAGGTGGTCGCGGACCGCCTCGGCATCACGCCGGTCGACGTGCAAGGCGTCGTGACCTTCTACGCGTTCCTGCACATGGAGGCGGCCGGGACGCACATCGTGCACGTCTGCCGCACGCTGAGCTGCGCGATGGCCGGGATGCGCCGTGTGGCGGAGCAGCTCCAGGCCGAGCTGGGTGTGCCGGTGGGCGGAACCAGCGCCGACGGGCTGGTCACGCTCGAGTGGGTCAACTGCATCGGCATGTGCGACCGGCCGCCGGCGCTGCTCGTCGACCGGCAGGCGTTCGGCCGGGTCACCCCCGCGGACGTGCGGGAGATCGTCGCGGACCTGCGCGCGCGTGCCGCGGCCGAGGCCGCCGTCTGAGTCGCCGGCCCGGGATGCCGGGGCGGCGTACCGCGCCTACCGTCGATCCTTCCGGCGGCGAGACGGGGGAGCGACATGGCGACTGGGCTGGCACTGGTGACGGGCGCGTCCAGCGGCATCGGGCTGGCGATCGCGCAGCGGCTGGTGGGCGAGGGCTACGACGTCCTCCTGACGGCCGACGACGCCGGTGAGCTCGCGCTCGCGGCGGAGAGCCTGCGGGCGGACGGCGGCCAGGTGCGGCACGTGGTGGCGGACCTGCGCACGGCCGAGGGGGTGGAGGCGCTGGCGGCCGAGACGCTCGCCGCCGGGGCGCCGCTCGAGGTGCTCGTCCTCAACGCGGGCATCGCCAACGGCGGCCCGTTCCTCGAGACGCCGTTGGAGGACGACCTCTCGGTGATCGCGCTGAACGTCACCGCCGTCGTGCGCCTGGCCAAGCGGCTGCTGCCCGCCATGGTGGCGACGGGCAGCGGGCGGGTGCTCGTGACGTCGTCGGTCGCGGCGCTCTCGGCCGGGCCCTACTACGCGACGTACGCGGCCTCGAAGGCGTTCGACCTGTCCTTCGCCGAGGCGATCCGGCACGAGCTGAAGGACACCGGGGTGACGGTGACCGCGCTGCTGCCCGGTCCGACCGACACCGAGTTCTTCGAGCGGGGCCACATGGCGGACACATCGGTGGCGCAGGGACCGAAGGACGAGCCGGAGAAGGTGGCGAAGGAGGCGGTGGCCGGTCTGCTCGCCGGCAAGGCGAAGGTCGAGGTGCGCTCGCTCAAGGTCCGGGCCCAGGTCGCGATGTCGGCAGTGCTCCCCGACCAGGCCGCCGCCGCGATGCACGGGAAGCAGACGAAGCCGCAGGAGTGACGGGGTGGCGCGCCCGGGGCGGGCGACGGGCGCCGTGGTCAGCGGCGCCCGCCGTCCACCCGTGAGAGGCGGATCCAGCCGTCCCAGCCCCGCTCGCGCATGAGCTGCACCATGCGCTCGGTGCGGGGGTCCATCTCGGCGGCGAGGGCGTCCAGGAGGTCGTAGGAGACGTCGCCCTGCATGTCGGCCAGCTCGGGGGATCGGGCCGCCTCGGCCTCCTCGAACATCGCCGCCATGATGTCGGCGACCTCGCTCATCAGCGCCTCGTCGGGCTCGGTCGTCGCGAAGAGCCTGGTCAGCAGCTGGTAGAGGTGGATCACCCGCGGGTCCTGCAGCTCCGCCATCTTGGCCGGCATCCACTCGCGGACCTTGTCCGGCCAGCGGGCCGCGACGAGGATCCAGGCGTCTCGCTCGCTGGTGACCATGCGCTCGGAGACGCCGAGACGACGCAGGCCGTCCAGGTAGGCGGTGACCTCGGGCGGCAGGGCCAGGCTGTCGCCCGCGGCGAGCTGTGCGATCTGCCGCCGGCTGGTTCGCAGGCGCTGGATCTCCGCTCGCAGCCGGGCGTCGATCGCGCGGACGCCCTCGGCGAACGTCTCCTCGTCGGCGTCCAGCATCTCCGCGATCCGGGAGAGCGGGACGCCGGCGTCGGCGAGCGTGCGGATCCGGATGAGCGACACCACCGCCGTCGCGCCGTAGCGGCGGTACCCGGACGCGTCGCGCTCGGGCTCGGGCAGCAGGCCGATCTGGTGGTAATGGCGCACGGTCCGCACCGTGACGCCGGCGTACGCCGCCAGCTCGCCGATCGTCAGCATGAGGTGATCGTGCCCTCTCTCGGTGGGGTTTGACACGGCCCGGACCGCGGAAGTCGCAGTCCCTGCGGGCTCGAGTTCGAGGGTTCTCGCCGAGTTCGAGGCTCCGGACCCTCGAACTGGGCCCGAATCCTCGAACTCGCCGACGACGGACGGGTGGTCAACGGCGTCAGGCGACCCTGCGGCGGTAGGCGGCGACGGCGAGCGCGTACGCCACCGCCAGGATCCCGACGCACCAGGCGAGCGCGACCCAGAGGTCGCCGCCGACCGGCTGCCCGCCCAGGAGCGCGCGGAGGGCGTCGACGATGGACGTCACGGGCTGGTTCTCGGCGAACCACCGCACCGGGCCCGGCATCGTGTCCGTGGGCACGAAGGCCGAGCTGATGAACGGCAGGAAGATCAGCGGGTAGGAGAACGCGCTGGCGCCGTCGACCGAGGTAGCGGAGAGGCCTGCCACCACCGCGAGCCACGTCAGGGCGAGCGTGAACAGCACCAGCACCCCGACGACGGCGAGCCACGCACCGATGCCCGCACCCGAGCGGAACCCCATGGCCAGGGCCACGAGCACGACGACGACCAGCGAGACGAGGTTCGCGACGAGCGACGTGAGCACGTGCGCCCAGAGCACGGCCGACCGGGCGATCGGCATCGACTGGAAGCGCTCGACGATGCCCTTGTCCATGTCGAGGAACAGCCGGTAGGCGGTGTAGGCGATGCCCGACGCGATGGTGATCAGCAGGATGCCGGGCAGCAGGTAGGTGACGTAGGAGTCCGTGCCCGCCTGGATCGCG
This sequence comes from Actinomycetes bacterium, assembly GCA_023462275.1. GTDB lineage: Bacteria > Actinomycetota > Actinomycetes > Actinomycetales > Cellulomonadaceae > Actinotalea. Next base: position 1,952 of record JAEWYD010000074.1, on the reverse strand, counting down.
CCGCCGAAGACGTAGACGAACAGCAGCATCATCGCGATGGGCGTGACCGCCGTCGTGATGATCGTGTCGGGGCTGCGGGCGATGTGACGCAGGGAGCGGCCGGTGAGGGCCATCGTGTCGGCGTAGGTGCGGGCGGTCATCGGGTCTCCTCGGTGGCGGTGGGGGCGGCGACGAGCGTGAGGAAGACGTCCTCGAGGGTCGGCTGCTTCTCGACGTACTCGACGGTGGGGCTGGGCAGGAGTCGCTTGAGCTCCGCGAGCGTGCCGTCCACGAGGATCCGGCCCTCGTGGAGGATGGCGATGCGGTCGGCCAGCTGCTCGGCCTCGTCGAGGTACTGCGTGGTGAGCAGCACGGTGGTGCCGCGCGCCGCGAGCTCCTTCACGGCTGCCCAGACCTCGAGGCGGGCCTGCGGGTCGAGGCCGGTGGTCGGCTCGTCCAGGAAGATCACCGGCGGGTTGCCCACCAGGCTCATCGCGATGTCGAGCCGGCGTCGCATGCCGCCGGAGTAGGTGCCGGCGCGGCGACCGCCGGCGTCGGTGAGGGCGAAGCGGGCGAGCATGTCGTCGGCGACGCGGCCGGGGTCGGTCAGGTGCCGCAGGCGCGCGACCAGGGCGAGGTTCTCGCGGCCGGTGAGGATCTCGTCCACGGCGGCGAACTGCCCGGTGAGGCTGATGGACTCGCGGACGTCGTGGGCCTGCGCGACGACGTCATGCCCGTTCACGGTGGCGGTGCCGCCGTCGGGCGCCAGGAGCGTCGCGAGGATGCGGATCGTCGTGGTCTTGCCGGCGCCGTTGGAGCCGAGGAGCGCGACGATGCTGCCGCGCGCGACGTCGAGGTCGACGCCGCGCAGCACCTCGACGTCCTTGAAGGACTTGGTCAGTCCCTGCACGTGGATCGCCGGCTCGGCGGCCGGCTCGGTAGGTGTCTGAGTGGTCATGCCAGCGAGCATGCGGCCCTGACGCTGCGTCAGGGTCAAGCGGTCCGAGCGGGGTGCCCCGCTGTCGCGAACCTGTCGCTCTGCGCAAGCTTCGCGACAGTGCGACGCGGGACGCGGGTCAGCCGACCGGCCGGCGGCCCACCGCCACCACGTGCGAGCTGAGCCCCGCCACGCTCGGCTCGCTCTCCACCACCCGGGCGGACCACAGCAGCGTCTCGCGGCCGGCGGGGTCGTCCATCCGGGCCCCCAGGTCGGGCAGCCAGCCCGCCGCGCCCTCGACCCCGAGCACCTCGACGTCGACGAGCCCGGCGCCGGTCGCCTCCGCGGCGAGCTCGTCCGGGCGCTGGAAGTACGCCGTCGTGAACCAGTGGGGGTTGCGGTCGGGGTTCTCGTGGCGGCCGCTCGCCAGGTCGGCCGCCACCATCGCGCGGAAGTCGGCGTCGAACAGCGACCCCCAGGCGAGCCCGTCGAACAGCGACGCGAACAGGGAGATCGCCATGCCGACCACCACCCCGCCCGGCCGGACCGCCCGCGCGGCCTCGCGCCACGCCGCCCGCCGGTCCGCCGCGTCCTGCAGGTGGTACAGCGGGCCCAGCAGGAGCACGACGTCGTAGGCCGCGTCCACGACGGGCAGGTCCCGGGCGTCCCCGACCTCGGCCGAGAACCCGTCCGCATGGCCCAGGCGCTCCCGGGCCCGCGCCACGTGCGACTCCAGCAGGTCGACCAGGTGGACCTCGTGCCCGTCCGCGAGCAGCCACTCGGCGTGCACCCCGGTCGCGCCGCCGACGTCGAGCACCCGGGCGGGCGCCGCCGGCAGGACGCGCGTCACGATCTCCCGCACCCGCTCGAGCTCGAGCCGGCCGATGCCGGAGCGCAGCCGCGCGTCCTCGTCGATGTCGTGCTCGTAGTGGTGCGCGATCTGGTCCCGGAGCTCCGCCATCACCGCAGGCTAGCCGTCGCCCGCGGCGGGCCGCCCCGGCCCGTCGCCGCCGTCGTCGCCGTCGTCGCCATCGGC
>JAEWYD010000073.1 GCA_023462275.1 Actinomycetes bacterium | reverse complement strand
GGCCCTGCGTCGGTGAGCGGCGCCTCGGCCGGCGCCTGGGGCGTGCTGGTCACCTGTGCCAGCACCGCGCTGAGGAGCTCGCGTGGTGGGCTCACGGCCGTGGCGTCCGCGAGGCGGACGAGCGTCGCCCGCACCGCGTCGACCTCCCGGCGGCACGCGGAGCACGCCGCGAGGTGCGCGCGGAACGCGGCGCACTCCGCCGGCTCGAGGGCGTCCAGGGCGTAGGCGCCGGCGAGGCCGTGGATGTCGGGCCCGGTCATCGCTCCTCCATCCCGAGGGAGTCCCTGAGCCGGATCAGGCCGTCCCGGATCCGGGTCTTGGCGGTGCCGAGCGGGATGCCCAGGGTGAGCGCCACCTCGGCCTGCGTGCAGCCCCCGAAGTAGGCCAGCTCGATCGCCTGGCGCTGCAGCTCGGTGAGCCCGCGCATGGCCCGGCGCACGAGCGCGGCCTCCCAGGTGCGCTCGAGCTCCGCGACGACGACGTCGCGGTCCGTCCGCTCGCCCCACGCCGAGCGGGCGGCGCGGTCCGTCCGCTCGGCGTGGGACTGCTCGCGCCGGACGCGGTCGACGCTGCGGCGGTGCGCCATCGTCAGGACCCAGGTCAGGACCGGGCCTTGTGCGGCGTCGTACCGGGGGGCGAGCCGCCAGACGTCGACGAGGACCTCCTGCGTGACGTCCTGCGCGAGCCCGGGGTCGCGGAGCACGCGCAGGGCGAGGCCGTACGCGCGTGGTGCGATGACGGCGTACAGCTCCTCGAACGCCTCGGTGCTGCCGCGAGCGACCTCGGCGATGAGCGCCTCCGCGGAGGTGGGGTGAGCAGCGTCGGGCGCCTGGGGACCGGGCCCCGGGTCCGGCTGCTCGCTCATCGCTCGACTCCTCGTGCTCGTCGTCGCTTGCTCGGGTCCCGCTCCGCGCCCGCAGGCCCTCAGCCGTCCGACCCGCTGCCCTCGGTCATGGCGTCGCCGGGCGTCATCGTGTCGTCGGTCATCGCGCCACCGGGCGTCGCCGTGTCGTCGGTCATCGCGCCCTCCTCGCTCATGGTGGGCGCGGGCGTGGCCGAGGGCGACCTGGTGTCGTTGCACCCGGCCAGGAGGCTGACGGCGAGGAGCGCGGCGGACGAGGCTGCGAGTCGACTGGTGCGCATGGTGCTCCCTCGGTGCGGTCGAACGGGTGGGTACGTCGTCCACCGGTATTCGCACGGTGGCGTCCGGTGGATTGGTCCCACCGTGACCGGTTGCTGAGCCGTCGGCCGGGGCCGCTAGCATGGCCGCACAGGCGTCGACCCGGCCATCACCGGTGAGCCTCCGGAAGAACCGGCACCCCGCTGCACGGCCCCCGTGCGGCGAACGGTGCCCCAGTAGACCCGGACGGGTGGGCCCGTCACAGCCCCGACGAGTGGTCGTCGTCCGGGTCCGCCCGGTGCGTCGGCAAGCGAGGTGGTACCGCGGTGACCCGTCGCCCCTGCGGCGGGACGTCGTCCTCGCGATGCACCCGTGACGAAGCTGGAGTACCCCCTCGATGGTCTATCCGCTGCACCGGTCCGACGCCGTCCCCGCCTCGCCGGACCTGCCCGCGCTGGAGGACGAGGTCCTCGCCCACTGGGCGTCCGACGGGACGTTCCAGGCGTCCGTCGACGCCCGGCCCGCCGGCGAGAACGGCAGCAACGAGTTCGTCTTCTACGACGGCCCGCCGTTCGCCAACGGCCTGCCGCACTACGGGCACCTGCTCACCGGCTACGCCAAGGACGTCGTCCCGCGCTACCGGACGATGCGTGGCCAGCGCGTGGAGCGGCGGTTCGGCTGGGACACGCACGGCCTGCCCGCCGAGCTCGAGGCGGAGCGGATCCTGGGGATCACCGACAAGTCCCAGATCGAGGAGATGGGCATCGACGCGTTCAACGCGGCGTGCCGGGAGTCGGTGCTGAAGTACACGGAGGAGTGGCGCGCGTACGTGACGCGCCAGGCCCGCTGGGTGGACTTCGACAACGACTACAAGACCCTCGACCTGACCTTCATGGAGTCGGTGATCTGGGCCTTCAAGCAGCTCTACGACAAGGGCCTGGCCTACGAGGGCTACCGCGTGCTGCCCTACTGCTGGCGGGACGAGACGCCGCTGTCCAACCACGAGCTGCGCATGGACGACGACGTCTACCAGATGCGCCAGGACCCGGCGGTGACGATCGGCCTGCGGCTGGAGACCGGCGAGCTGCTGCTCGTCTGGACCACGACGCCGTGGACCCTCCCGTCCAACCAGGCGGCCGCCGTCGGACCGGAGATCGAGTACGTCCGGGTGTGCCCCGGGGACGACTCCGCGCTCAAGGGCGAGGTCGTCATCCTCGCCGCCGCGCGGCTCGCCTCGTACGAGCGCGAGCTCGGCCCGGTCGGCGACCCGGCCGAGGGGGGCGCGCGCGTGCTCGTCGACAAGAAGGGCCGGGACCGGTTCCCCGGGTCCGAGCTCGTCGGGCTGCGGTACACCCCGCCGTTCGGCTACTTCGCCGGCCAGGAGGGCAACCACCGCGTCCTGCCGGGCGAGTTCGTCACGACCGAGGACGGCACCGGCGTCGTGCACCTCGCCCCGGCGTTCGGCGAGGACGACATGGTGGCCTGCGAGGCTGCGGGCATCACCCCGGTGGTGCCCGTCGACGCCCGGGGCCGGTTCACGGCCGCCGTGCCGGACTACGCGGGCCTGCAGGTCTTCGAGGCGAACCCGCGGATCATCGCCGACCTCAAGCACGCGACCGGCCCCCTGGAGCATGTGGCGGAGCCGCAGCGCGTGCGCCTGGTGCGGCACGAGACCTACGAGCACTCCTACCCGCACTGCTGGCGGTGCCGGAACCCGCTGATCTACCGGGCGGTCTCCAGCTGGTTCGTGCGGGTCACCGCGTTCCGGGACCGCATGGTCGCGCTGAACCAGCAGATCGAGTGGGTGCCCGAGCACATCAAGGACGGCCAGTTCGGCAAGTGGCTCGAGGGCGCCCGCGACTGGTCGATCTCGCGCAAGCGGTACTGGGGCACGCCCATCCCGATCTGGACGAGCGACGACCCGGCGTACCCGCGCATCGACGTCTACGGCTCGGTCGCCCAGCTCGAGGCGGACTTCGGCGTGCCGGTCCGGGACCTGCACCGGCCGTTCATCGACTCGCTCACGCGCCCCAACCCCGACGACCCGACCGGGCAGTCGACGATGCGCCGCATCCCCGACGTCCTGGACGTCTGGTTCGACTCCGGCTCGATGCCGTTCGCCCAGGTGCACTACCCGTTCGAGAACACCGACTGGTTCGAGCACCACTACCCGGGGGACTTCATCGTCGAGTACATCGGGCAGACCCGCGGCTGGTTCTACGTGCTGCACGTCCTCGCGACGGCGATCTTCGACCGGCCCGCGTTCCGCACGGTCATGTGCCACGGCATCGTCCTGGGCGACGACGGCCGCAAGGCGAGCAAGAGCCTGCGCAACTTCCCCGACCCGGTGCAGATGTGGGACGTGTACGGCTCCGACGCCGTGCGCTGGTCGCTGATGTCGTCGCCGATCCTTCGCGGCGGCAACCTCGTCGTGGTCGAGGACGGCATCCGCGAGGCCGCCCGCCAGGTCCTGCTGCCGCTGTGGAGCACGTACTACTTCTTCACCCTGTACGCGAACGCGGCCGACGGCGGCGCCGGCTATCGGGCGCAGGGCGTCACGGCCGACCGGGTGGCCGGCCTCCCCGCCATGGACCGGTACCTGCTGGCGCGCACGCGGGCGCTCGTCGAGCGCGTCACCGCGCAGCTGGACGCCTACGACATCGCCGGGGCGTGCGAGTCGGTGCGCGAGCACCTGGACGTGCTCACCAACTGGTACGTCCGCACGCAGCGCGACCGGTTCTGGCGCGAGGACCACGACGCGTTCGACACGCTGTGGACGGCGCTCGAGGCCCTGCTGCGCGTCGTGGCGCCCCTGGCGCCGCTCGTCGCGGAGGAGGTCTGGCGCGGGCTCACCGGCGGGCGCTCGGTGCACCTGGCCGACTGGCCGGGCCTCGCGGGGGCGGACGGCGAGGTGCTCCGCGCCGACGACACGCTCGTGGCGGCGATGGACGAGGTGCGCGCGGTGGTGTCGGTGACGCTGGGCCTGCGCAAGGCGCACGGCCTGCGCGTGCGGCAGCCCCTGCGGGAGCTCGCCGTCGCGGTCGCGGACCCGACGGCCCTCGAGCCCTACGTGCCGCTCGTCGCCAGCGAGCTCAACATCAAGCACATCACGCTCGTTGACGTGGCCCAGGTCAGCCGCGAGCAGCTCGGCGTGACCTCCCGGCTGGCCGTCAACGCCCGCGCCGCGGGGCCGCGCCTCGGCCGCGCCGTGCAGGACGTGATCCGCGCCGCCAAGGCCGGCCGCTGGACCGCGACCGGCGACGCCGTCGTCGTCCACACGGACGCCGGGGACGTCGCCCTCGAGGCCGCCGAGTACGAGCTCTCGACGGTCGTCGCCGAGGGCGCCCCGGAGGGTCAGGTGGCCGCCGTCCTGCCCGGTGACGGCGTCGTCCTGCTCGACACCTCGCTCGACGACGCGCTGCTGGCCGAGGGCTACGCCCGCGACCTCGTGCGCGCCGTGCAGGACGAGCGCAAGGCGTCCGGGCTGCAGGTGTCCGACCGCATCGCGCTCGCCATCGAGGTGCCAGCCGACAAGGTGGCGGCCGTCGAGGCGCACCGCGAGCTCATCGCCGGGGAGACGCTGGCGGTCGAGCTCACCGTGACGGTGGGCGCCGGCGCGGAGCCGGTGGTGCGCACGCGGCGCGTCGAGGCCTGACGGACTACTCGACCACGGAGCCCACGACGACCGGGTGGTCGTCGTGGGCTCCGAGGTAGAAGACGTCGCGGTACGGCGGCGTGAAGAAGCTCTCGCCGCTGTTCCCGGTGATCGTCGAGCCCTCGATCGTCAGGGTGCCCGTGCGGTCGTTGCTCACGTAGAACACGCCCGGGCCGCCCTCGGGCGCCACGTTCCCGTGGATCGTGACGCCCTGGAGCGTGACGTCCTGCGACGTGCCGTCGAAGTAGACGGCGCCGCCGTTGCCGCCCAGCCCCTGCGAGGCGCCGTGGCCGGTGGCGGTGCTGTCCAGGATCTGGCTCTGGACGATGCGCAGGGGCGCGCCGAGGCTCGAGACGGAGCCGCCGTTGGCGCACTGGTTGCGTTCGAACGTGCTGGCGTAGATCCGCGCCGCGATCCGCTGCCCCGTCACGCGGACGCCGCCCCCGCCGCCGTCGGAGTGCGCCGCCATGCACACGCTGTCCTGCACCGTGACGTGGTCCAGCGTGAGCCGGCCGCCACGCATCGCGATGGCGCCGCCCCCCGCGAGGTCCTCCCAGCCGCCAGCCGGCGGCGCCGAGGCGTTCCCGCGCACGAACGTCACGTCCTTGAACGTCACCGCCGGGCGCACCTCCAGGTCGCAGCGTGACGACAGCCAGCCGAAGGACTCCTGGCAGCTGTTGGCGTAGTAGATGCCCCGCTGGCCGAGGCCGTCGAGGGTGACCAGGCCGCCTCCGTCGAGCACCATCCGGCTCACGGGGACGCCGCCCTGCCACGGGTGGCTGCAGTCGTCGGTGTTGCACGTGTGCAGCGTCGCGGTGACCGGGATCGTCACCGGGTCCGGGCCGCAGTCGAACGTGATGTAGCCGCCCCGCTGGACGGCCAGCTGCAGCGCCGTCGAGGTGCACGACGCGGGCGTCCCCGTGCCCACGACGCGGGCGTCGCCGCGCTGGTCCCGGTACACGAAGGCCGCCATCGCGTCGCGGTTCACCGAGCCGGTCGGGCGGAACGTGCCGTCGTCGTAGCCCTGGGTCACCGACTGCGCGCTGAGCCACTCGACCTGCCGGAAGAACGGGTGGCCCGTCGGCACGTCGGGGAAGGTCGCGTACTGCGGCGGCGCGTACGACGGCGACCCGGCCGCCCGGTAGAGGAACGCGGCCATCGCGTCGCGCGCGATGGGCTCGGCCGGCCGGAAGGTGCCGTCCGGCCAGCCGGTGGTGATGCCGGCGGCGCGCAGCCAGGTGATCTCCCGGTAGAAGGGGTGCGCCGTCGTCACGTCGACGAAGGGTGAGGCCGTGGGTGGCGTGAAGGCCGGGGAGCCCGCGGCGCGGTACAGGAACGCTGCCATCGCGTCGCGCGCGATCGCTTCCGCCGGGTGGTAGGTGCCGTCGGGGTAGCCGCGGGCGATGTCGTGCGCCACCAGCCACGCGATCTCCACGGCGAAGGGGTGGCTGTCCGGGACGTCGCCGAACCGAGCCAGGGCGGCGGCCGTGCCCTCGGTGCCCGCGGTGCCCTCGGTGCCCCCGGTGCTGTCGGTGTGATCGGGGCCGGGCCCGGGCGCAGCGTCGGCGGCGCCCGGGGCGGCCAGTGCGGCGAGGAGCACGAGCGCGGCCAGTGTGGCGGCGCGGACGGAGCGGACCACGACATCCCCCCTTGTCGGCGATCGCCCCACCGTGCCCGACGCTCGGCCCCCTGATCAAGGGCCAGCCGGGCCGGTGCACCACAATGGGGCCATGAGCCACGACCGTCCCCGCGACGCCGGCCAGGCCCGGGGCGGTGACGACGTCCTGCGCGACGTGTACGCCGCCATCATCGACCGGGCACCCGAGCACGACTTCGAGCCCACGCTGGACCGCATGCGCCAGGTGTGCGAGCTCCTCGGCGACCCGCAGCTGGCCTACCGCGTGGTGCACGTCACCGGCACCAACGGCAAGACGTCCACGACGCGCATCGTCGAGCGGCTCGTGCGGGAGCACGGGCTGCGCACGGGGCGCTTCACCAGCCCGCACCTGACGAGCGTCACCGAGCGCATCGCCATCGACGGCGAGCCCATCAGCCCGGAGCGGTTCGTCGCGGTGTGGCGCGACGTCGAGCCGTACGTCCGCATGGTCGACGAGCGGTCGACGGCCGCCGGTGGTCCGCGGATGAGCTTCTTCGAGGTGCTGACGGTCATGGCGTTCGCCGCGTTCGCCGACGCCCCCGTGGACGTGGCCGTCATCGAGGTGGGCATGGGCGGCCAGTGGGACGCCACGAACGTGGTGCAGCCCGACGTCGCGGTGATCGCCCCGGTCGCGCTCGACCACGAGCGCTGGCTCGGGCACACGCTCGTCGAGATCGCCGAGGAGAAGGCGGGCGTCGTCAAGCCCGGCGCCGCCCTGGTCCTCGCCGAGCAGCAGGAGGACGTCGAGGGCGTGATCCTTGCCGCCGCGGCCGAGCGCGGGGTGCGCGTCGTGCGCGAGGGCGTCGACCTCGCCGTCGCCGCCCGCGAGGTCGGCGTGGGCGGCCAGCTCGTGTCGCTGCGGACCGTCGGGGGCCTCTACACCGACGTCTTCCTGCCCCTGCACGGTGAGCACCAGGCGCACAATGCGCTCCTCGCGCTGGCGGCCACCGAGCTCCTCCTGCGCGGCGGCGGCACCCTCGCGCCCGGCATCGTGGAGTCCGCGATGGCGGCCGTCGACTCGCCAGGCCGGCTGGAGCTCGTCCGCAGCTCGCCGACCGTCATCGTCGACGCCGCCCACAACCCCGCGGGGGCGGAGGCGCTCGTCGCCGCCCTGCGCGAGGCGTTCGCGTTCGAGCGCCTCGTCGGCGTGGTCGGCATCCTCCAGGACAAGGACGCCGAGGCGATCCTCTCGGTGCTCGAGCCGGTGCTCGACGAGGTCGTGGTGACCAGGTCCGCCTCGGTCCGCGCGTACGACGTCGACGACCTCGAGGAGATCGCCGTCGATGTCTTCGGCCCCGACCGGGTTCACGTCGCGGAGCGCCTCGACGACGCGATCGCGCGCGGCGTCGACCTCGCCGAGGCCGACATCACCGGCGCCATGACGGGAGCGGGGGTGCTCGTGACCGGCTCCATCACCCTCGTGGCGGAGGCGCGTGCGCTCCTCCGGCCGGGCTCGTGACGGCCACCGCCGTCGTGGTGCTGCCGGTCGCCCTGCACGTGCGCCCGGCGGCCCTCGTGGCGCGGGCCGCGGCCGCCCACCGCGCGGTGGTCACGGTCGACGGCGCGGACGCGCGGCAGGTGCTCGGGCTGCTGACCCTGGGGGCCGCCGCTGGTCGCTCGGTGCGGGTCGAGGCGACCGGGGCGGACGAGGAGGCGGCGCTGGACGCCGTCGTCCGGGTGCTGCGCGGGGAGGTCACGGCGTGAGCGGCCGGCAGCGGTCGGCCCGGCGCCAGTTCACGGCGACGATCCTGGTGCTGGAGGCCTTCGTCGTCGGCTTCGCCGCCCTCGTCGCTTACGGTCTGCGCGCCGCGGCGCCCGGCCCGCTGTGGACCATGGCCGGGGCGCTCGTCGTGTCGCTCGTGCTCGCGGCGGGGACGATGGGCCGCCCGGGCGGGGCCGTCGTCGGGTCGGTGCTGCAGGTCGCCGTGCTGGCGGGCGGTCTCCTGGTGCCGATGATGTGGTTCGTCGGCGGGGTGTTCGTCGTGCTCTGGGTGGTGGCGCTGCGCCTCGGCGGGCGGATCGACGCCGAGCGGGCCGAGCGCGCGGCCGGGGTCGCCGCGCCGCGCCCGGGTGGCCAGTAAGGTGACGGCCATGTCCGCCCCCGAACGCACCCTCGTCCTCGTCAAGCCCGACGGCGTGCGCCGCGGCCTCGTCGGCGAGGTCATCCGCCGGATCGAGGCCAAGGGCTACCGCCTCGTGGCCCTCGACCTGCGCGTGCCCGACGCCGGGCTCCTCGCCCAGCACTACGCCGAGCACGCGGGCAAGTCGTTCTTCGACCCGCTGGTGGAGTTCATGGCGTCCGGCCCCGTGGCGGCCGTCGTCGCGGAGGGGGAGCGCGTCATCGAGGCGTTCCGGGCGATTGCGGGCGCCACCGACCCGACGAAGGCGGCCCCGGGCACGATCCGGGGCGACCTCGGCCGCGACTGGGGCTCCGCGGTGACGCAGAACATCGTGCACGGCTCCGACTCGCCCGAGTCCGCCGCGCGCGAGATCGCCCTGTGGTTCCCCGCGCTGTGACGCGGCACCGCTCCTGCGCCGTCCTGGTCCCGTCACCTCCTAGGCTCGCCCCGTGCACCTGAGGACGCTGACCCTGCGCGGGTTCAAGTCGTTCGCCTCCGCGACGACCCTGAACCTCGAGCCGGGTATCACGTGCGTCGTCGGACCGAACGGCTCCGGCAAGTCGAACGTCGTCGACGCCCTGGCCTGGGTGATGGGGGAGCAGGGCGCGAAGTCGCTGCGTGGCGGCTCGATGGAGGACGTGATCTTCGCGGGCACGGCGGGGCGCCCGCCGCTCGGCCGTGCCGAGGTCAGCCTGACGATCGACAACGCCGACGGGCAGCTGCCCATCGACTTCACCGAGGTGACGATCTCCCGCACGCTCTTCCGCAGCGGCGGGTCCGAGTACGCGATCAACGGGTCGCCCTGCCGCCTGCTGGACATCCAGGAGCTGTTGTCGGACACCGGCATGGGCCGGGAGATGCACGTCATCGTCGGCCAGGGCCAGCTGGACGCCGTCCTGCGCGCGACGCCGGAGGACCGCCGCGGCTTCATCGAGGAGGCCGCGGGCATCCTCAAGCACCGCCGCCGCAAGGAGAAGGCGCTCCGCAAGCTCGACGCGATGCAGGGCAACCTGACGCGTCTCACGGACCTCACGGCGGAGATCCGCCGTCAGCTGGGCCCGCTCGGCAGGCAGGCAGAGGTGGCCCGGAAGGCGCAGACCATCCAGGTGGACCTGCGCGACGCCCGGGCGCGGCTGCTCGCGGACGACCTGGCGCAGCTCCAGGCGTCGATGGCGCAGGAGAAGGCGGACGAGACCGAGCTGCTGCGGCGCCGGGCCGAGGTCGAGGCGGCGCTCGCCGCCGCACGCGCCGGGCTCGCGGCCCTCGAGGCCGAGGC
>JAEWYD010000072.1 GCA_023462275.1 Actinomycetes bacterium | reverse complement strand
ACGCGCACCCGGCCGACGGGCACCCGGCCGACGCGCACCCGGGCGACGCGGACGCGGCGCGCGGATGACCGCCGCCGTCGACGACGCGCCCGCGGGTGAGGCCCTGCGGTCGCCGGGCTTCCGGCTGCTCACGGCCGTGTGGGTCGCCGCGAACCTCGCCGACTCACTGCTCGCGCTCATCCTCGCGGTGTGGGTCAAGGACCTCACGGGCTCCGACGGGGCGGCGGGCCTCACGCTCGCCGCGTTCGGGCTCCCGGCGCTCGCCAGCCCGCTGATCGGCCACCTGGTCGACCGCGTGTCCCGCCGCCGCGTGCTCGTCGTCACCTACGCGCTCGGTGCTGCCGTGCTGCTCCCGCTGCTCGCCGTGCGGGACGCGGGCGCCGCGTGGGTCGTCCTCGTCGTCACCGTGGCCTACGCGACCGTCGGGTACACCACCGGGGCCGCGCAGTCCGGCGTCCTGCGCGACCTGCTGCCCGATGCCGACCTCCCGGTCGCCAACGGTCGGCTGACCACGATCGACCAGGCCTTCCGCCTCGTGATGCCGGTGGTGGGTGCGCTCGTCTACTCGGCGGTCGGGCCGCGGCCCCTCGTGCTCGCTGCGGCCGGTGCGTTCGCGGTGTCGGCGGCGCTGGCCGCCCGCATCCGGGTGCGGGAGACCCCGCCCGAGGGCTCCACCGCGCCGTGGCGGCGGGAGGTCGTGGCGGGCTTCCGGCACCTGCGCCGGACGCCGCCCCTCGGCGCACTGACGGCGGCTCTCGGGCTCGGGTTCGGCGTGACGGGTCTGGTGAACGGCGTCGCCTTCGCCCTCGTCGAGAGGTTGGGGCTGCCGGCCGCGGCGCTCGGTCCGCTCACGAGCGCGCAGGCGGTGGCTGCCGTCGTCGCCGGCCTCACTGGCGCCCGGCTCGTCGCCCGACTGGGGGCCCCGCGCGTCGTCTCGCTCGGCCTCGCGCTCGCCGCTCTCGGGACCGCGCCTCTCCTGGGCACCAGCGTCGTGGGTGTCGCGCTCGGCATGGCGTCGCTCGGTGCGGGCATCACCTGGGCCGTGATCGGCTTCGTCACGGAGCGCCAGGTGCGCACCCCGAGCCGGCTGCAGGGCCGCGTCCAGGCCGCAGGCGCGATGCTGCTCAGCGTGCCGCAGACGGCGCTCGCGCTGCTCGGTGCGGCGGCCGTGGGCGCCGTGGACCTCCGGCTGCTGATCGCCGTCGTCGTCGCCGGGCTCGTGGCCGCCGCGCTGGTCGCCCTCCGCGGTGCGCGCGCGTGCACACAGATCGATCACAGCGTCTCCCCATGATCGTTTCAGGCGCCCTCCCTACCCTCGGCCGAGGTCGACGGAAGGGTTGCAGCAGATGCGAGGGCTTCGAAGGCGGTGGTGGCTCGCCGCCGGTGGCGCGGTGGTCCTCGCCGGGGCAGGGACGGGTGTGTGGTGGTTCGTCGTGCGCGACGACGACGCCGGTGCGGGTGGGCCGACCTCGACCACCCAGGCGGTGGCCGCGAGCCTGACGACGCTCGAGAAGACCGTGACCGCCAGCGGCACGGTCGCGCCCGTCGTGCACGAGGAGGTGTCGTTCGCGGCGGGCGGCACGGTGACCGCCGTGCCCGTCGCGCCGGGTCAGACCGTCGTCGCCGGGCAGACCCTGGCGACCATCGACACGCTGAGCCTCAACGCGTCACTCCTCGCGGCCAAGGCAACGCTCGCCGAGGCGCAGGCCCGGCTCGCCGACGCCGAGGACGTCGACGACGGAGGCGAGGTCGCGCAGGCGCAGATCGACGCGGCGGCAGCGCAGGTCGACGTCGCGCAGGCAGCGGTCGACGACGCGGCCGACGCGATGGCCGACGCCACGCTCGTGGCGCCCGCTGCCGGGCTCGTCACCGAGGTCAACCTCGAGGTCGGCGACGTCGTCGGGAGCGGCGGCACCGGCTCGGCGGGGAGCACGGGCTCGGCCGGCGGCAGCGCCGCACAGCCCGGCGCCACGACCACGACGGCGTCCACCTCGTCGTCGGCCGACGTCGTCATCGTCGGCACGGACGCCTGGACCGTGGGCGTCACGGTCGACGACTCCGAGGTCGCGCTCATCCAGGTGGGCGACCAGGCCGAGCTGACGCTCGACGAGGCCCCGGACACCGTCTTCGGCGTCGTGAGCGAGGTCGGCCTGGTGCCGTCGAGCACGAGCGGCGTCCCGGCGTACCCGGTGACGATCGCCATCACAGGCCAACCGGCGGGCGTGTACGACGGCGTCGACGCGGATGCCTCGATCGTGTACGAGCGCCGCACCGACGTGCTCACGGTGCCCTCCGCGGCCGTGCGGACGGTGGACGGCGCGTCGACCGTGACCATGGCGTCCGACGACGGCGGGCAGGAGAGCGTCCCCGTCACGGTGGGCGAGACGGTCGGCGACAAGACGGAGATCGTCGACGGGCTCGCCGAGGGCGACGAGGTGCTCGTCACCGTGGTCACGCAGGCGGGCGACGGCAACCGGAGCGGCCAGGGCAACCAGAGCAACCAAGGTGGCCAGGGCTTCGACCCGAGCCAGATGCAGCTGCCCCCGGGCTTCGACCCGAGCCAGATGGGGGACGGCACCTTCCCCGGGCGACCCGGTCAGGACTCCTCGGATGGCTGACACGGCGGTCCCCGTGATCGAGCTCGCTGGGGCGGGCAAGACCTACCGCACCGGAAGCGTCGAGTTCGAGGCGCTGCGCGACGTCGACCTGCGCATCCACCAGGGCGAGTACGTCGCCGTGATGGGTCCGTCGGGGTCCGGCAAGTCGACGCTCATGCACCTGATGGGTTGCCTCGACACCCTCACGGCGGGCACCTACCGGCTCGCCGGCGACGACGTCGCGGACATGGACGAGGTGGACCTGGCTGAGGTTCGCAACCGCCGTATCGGGTTCGTGTTCCAGCAGTTCAACCTGCTGCCCTCGCTGCCCGCCTGGCGCAACGTCGAGCTCCCGCTCGTCTATGGCAGGGTGCCCGCGGCCGAGCGCCGGGCGCGGGCCGTGGCCGCGCTGGAGCGCGTCGGCCTGGCCGACAAGCTCGACAACCGGCCGGGGGAGCTCTCCGGTGGTCAGCAGCAGCGCGTGGCGGTCGCCCGCGCCGTCGTCGGCGAGCCGGCGCTGGTCCTCGCGGACGAGCCGACCGGCAACCTCGACTCGCGCTCGACCGCGGACGTGCTCGACCTCCTGGACGAGCTGCACGGCCAGGGCCGCACGATCGTCCTGATCACGCACGAGCTCGAGGTCGCCGAGCGCGCCCGCCGTGTGGTGCGGGTCCTGGACGGCGCCGTGCGCAGCGACGAGGTGATCCGGTGACCTGGAGCGAGACGCTGCGCACGGGGTGGACGGCGGTGCGCTCGCACGCCATGCGGTCCGTCTTGACGGTGCTCGGCATCCTCATCGGCATCGCCGCGGTGATCCTCACCGTCGGCCTCGGGCTCGGCACCCAGCGTGACGTGAGCGCTCAGATCAGCGCTCTCGGCTCGAACCTGCTCATCGTCACGCCGGGCAGCTCGACCGACAGCGAGGGCTTCCGCGGCGGCTTCGGGTCGCTCGCGACGCTGACCCGGGCGGACGCCGCGGCGCTCGCCTCGGCGGTGACGGCGCCCGACGTCTCGGGCGTCGCCCCCGAGAAGTCGGCGTCGCTCTCGCTGGAGACGTCCGAGACGAACTGGACGACGAGCGTCGTCGGCACGACGGCGGACTGGCCGGACGTGCGGTCGCGGGAGCTCGCGTCGGGCGCGTTCTTCACGACCGCGGACGACGACGCGCGGGCCCGGGTCGTGGTGCTCGGCAGCGAGACCGCGACCGAGCTGTTCGGCACGACCGACGTCGTCGGGCAGAGCGTGACGATCGCGGACCAGGCCTTCAGCGTCGTCGGCGTGCTCACGCCGGAGGGTGCCTCGGGCGACACCAACCTCGACGACGTCGCCGTCCTGCCGCTCAGCACGGCGGCCGAGCAGGTGGTGGGCGGGTTCGATCGCGACGCCGTCTCGACGGTCTACGTGCAGGCCGCCTCGGCCGACCGGCTCTCCGCCGCCCAGCAGGAGGTGACGACCACGCTGCTCAACCTGCACGGCATCAGCGATCCGGACTCGGCCGACTTCACGGTCGAGAGCCAGAGCTCGCTGGTCAGCACCGCGACCGCGGTCTACCGGACGCTCACCGTGCTGCTGACGGGCATCGCGGCGCTGTCGCTGCTGGTGGGTGGCATCGGCGTCATGAACATCATGCTGGTGTCCGTCACGGAGCGGACGCGTGAGATCGGCCTGCGCAAGGCGCTCGGCGCACCGCCGTGGGCGATCCGACGGCAGTTCCTCGTGGAGGCGGCCGTCCTGGGCCTGGCTGGTGGGCTGCTCGGCGCGGTCGTCGGCATCACCGCCGCCCGCACCCTGCCCGACCTGCTCGACACGAGCATCGTGGTCTCCGGCGTCGCGGTCGCCGGGTCGATCGTCACGGCCGTCGCCGTCGGCCTCACGTTCGGCGTCTACCCCGCGGCGCGCGCCGCCCGGCTCGCGCCCATCGACGCCCTGCGGTCCGAGTGACCGGCCACCGCGCCGCGCACGCGGCGCCGTCCCGCACCCCCTTCAGGAGGATCTCCGTGACACCCCGCAGCACCCTCGTCCTCGCCGCCGGCGCGGCGCTCGCCCTCGCCCTGGCGGGCTGCTCGTCCGGGGGCTCGGGCGGCGCGGCGAGCCCGGCGCCGAC
>JAEWYD010000071.1 GCA_023462275.1 Actinomycetes bacterium | reverse complement strand
CCGCGACGTCGGGCGCCCGCGCCGCCGGGGAGACCGCCGGCGCCCAGGTGGCGCCCGCGGACGACGCCGGTCCGAAGGGCGTCGACGAGCTCGCGGCGAGCCTGGGCGCGCGAGAACACCGGGTGTTCGACGGGCGGCTCGACCCGACCCGGCTCCACCTGCGCGACCGGATCATCCGGACGATGCCGGCCGGCAAGGGCCTGCTGCCCGCCGTGGACGCCCGCGACTGGTCCGCCATCGAGGACTGGGCCCGCCACATCGCGGCCACCCTCCGCCCGTCCTGACCCCTACCCGACCCACCCCACCCCACCCCCGCCCCACCCGGACCCTTCCCTGCCTCCGCAAAGTGGAGCGGACTGCTGGGACACGCCGGGCGTGTTGACGCACTCCGCTCCACTTTGCGGAAGGGACGTGGCGGATGGGACGTGGCGGGAGGGACGTGGGACCGGGGCGAGGGTTCTGGTCCGGGTCGCGTGTCGTTCACCGGGGCGCCACCGTCGCGCACCTACCCTGGAGGCGCACACAGCAAAGGCCCCTCGGAGTAAGCGTCCGAGGGGCCTTGCTGTGATCTCGACCGACGTCCCGGCCGATGCCGACGGCGGACCGGCGAACCGGGCCACCACCGACGACGCCGACGGGGCACCTGGCGAACCAGGCACGACCACCGGCGAACCGGAACACCGTCCTGACGCGTCCTGGGCTCAGAGGTCCCGGCGAGCCGGGGGACTCCCGGCGAACCGGAAGGCGTGCCCTGGACGAGCAGAACGACAGTCCCGCGCTGGCGATGCGGTGGGTCGACGACCGGTGGTTGCCCACCGAGCACCGATCCAGGCGATCACGTCCCGTCCGGAGTTCTGCACAGCCCTGTGGCGCCATCCACAGCCTCTCGGGTCGCCCCTCGAGGTGCTCCGCGAACCGAGGCCCGCGCAACCTGCCCTGCCGTCATCCGGTCGGTCACCGACAGCCTCAGTCGCGCCGTTCCTGAGTGCGATTCCCCAGGTCAGACCCGGTTTCTCGCGGTCAGGCCCGCCCGGTCTCCCGGTTGGGCCGGCGTTCCTGCGCTGCCGATGACGTAGTTCTAGTCAGCCCGCAGCCGCCCCGCAATACCCTTCGTGCCCCCAGTTTTCATCCACTGTTCAGACACAGGTTCGTCCACAGGTGCAGCGCCGTACAGGTACGCCCACGCACACCCCTGTGGACGGAAATTGTGCACGACGTCGGCCGCGCTGGGCCGTTCGGGTCTCAGCCGCGGACGTCGTGCAGGTGGTGCGCGACGTCGTGCACGAAGTACTGCGCGAGCGTCTCGACGCTGAACGACGAGCCGTTGCTGCGCAGACCGCGCCGCGCCCACTGCTCGCCGGCGACCCCGGTGAAGACCTCGGCCGCGGCGTCGGCAGCCGCCGCGAGCTCGCCCGCCACCGCCGTCGGCGCCTGCTCGCCGTACCGCTCGGCGACGGCGGTGGCGTCCTGGTCCCAGTTGGGGAAGGTCGGGTTGTCCTCCGCCAGCATGAGCGCCGCGCGCCCGCGCATCACCCGGCACACGTCCCGCACGTGGCAGGCGTATTCCAGGGGCGACCAGACGCCCGGCCCAGGGCGCACCGCGACGTCCGGTCGCTTGAGCACCTCCGCCCAGCGGATCGCGTAGGCGCGGAGCAGGGCAGGCACCTGCACGCCGGCGATCCCGCCCGCCGCGAGCCCGCACTCGGGGCACGGGCGCTCGAGCACCCACGTCCAGTCCTTGGTGTCCGGCTCGATCTCGTCCGCGGTGCCGCTCGAGGCGTCGGTGGCCATGGCCGAACGATATCCACGGCCGGGTGCGGCAGAACACCGGTATCCACCGGCCCTCGCCCCGGCCACCACCGGCGCGGGAGAATGGTCGGGTGCCGAAGATCATCGCCGGCTCGCTCACCGAGCACCGCGAGGAGGTGCGCCGGCGGCTCTTCGTCGCCCTGGCCGCGCTGATGGAGCGGCGCGGCTTCGACGCCATCACGCTCGCGGACATCGCGCAGGAGGCGGGCATCGGGCGCACCGCGGTGTACAACCACGTCCCCGACAAGGAGACGCTGCTCCTGGAGTACATCGACGACGAGACGGAGCGGTACCTCCACGGCCTCCAGGCGGCCCTGCGCGGCGTTCCGGACCCCGTCGAGCGGCTGCGCATCTATGTCCGCCACCAGCTGCGCGTGAAGCGCTCGATCCACATGCCCGCGGGGCTGCGCAACGCCGTCAGCCCTCAGACGCAGGCGCGGCTGCGGCAGCACGCCGAGCCGGTCGAGGCCGAGCTGCGGCAGATCCTCGTGGCGGGCATGGTCGCGGGCACGTTCCCCCACCAGCCGCTCGACGTCGTCGTCTCCCTGGTCAACGCCTGCCTGGCGGCGCGGGGCCCCCGCGGCCAGGGCTTCGAGCGGGAGGCCGCCGCGGTCGCCACCGAGGCGTTCGTCCTGCGGGCGGTCGGCGCGACCGGCGCCTGACGGCCGGCGCGGCGGACCACGGGCGCCTCAGACCACCCCGTCTCAGACCACGGGCACCTCAGACCACGGCGGCGTCAGACCACGGTGGGCGCGGCCACCGGGGCGGGGCCAGGCGCGGGCCGGGCGGCGGGCGCCGCGGAGGCCCGGGCC
>JAEWYD010000070.1 GCA_023462275.1 Actinomycetes bacterium | reverse complement strand
GCCACCGCCACGAGCGCGGCGTCGAGCGGGGCGTCGCCGCGCCGGGCCGCCTCGCCGGTCACGCGCGCCACGTGGGCGAGCAGCCCGGCGTTGTCGGGGAACAGGGCGTCGGCCTTGTCGGCGAAGTGCCGGTAGAAGGTCCGCTCGGTGACGTCGGCGGCCGCGGCGATCTCGGCCACGGTGGTCGCCTCGTACCCGCGCTCGGCGCTGAGGACGAGGGCGGCGCGCGCGAGCCGCCCGCGCGCGTCCGGCTCCCAGCGTCCCATGGTGCCAGTGTAGTGATGACAGTCTCTGACATGAGGCGTACTGTTGGTGATGTCAGAACCTGACATCACCAAGGAGTCACCATGCACGTCTTCGTCACCGGCGCGTCCGGCTGGGTCGCCGGCTCGGTCATCCCCGAGCTCCTGGCGGCGGGCCACACCGTCTCGGGCCTCGCCCGGTCCGACGCGTCCGCGCAGGTCGTCGCGGCCCGCGGTGCCGACGTCGTCCGCGGCGGGCTCGCCGACCACGACCTGCTGCGCAGTGCTGCGGACGCGGCCGACGGCGTCGTCCACCTCGCCTTCCCGCACGAGGACATGAACGACCTGGCGGGCGCGGCGGCGTTCGAGCGTGGCGCGGTCGCCGCGATCGCCGACGCGCTCGCCGGCACCGGCAAGCCGGTCGTGGCCGCGTCGGGCACGCCCATCGTGCCGGGCCGGCCGAGCACCGAGGAGGACCGCATGGCCAGTGGGCCGGCCGCGGCCCGCGGCGAGAACGAGCGACTCCTGCTTGACCGTGCGGCGGACGGGCTGCGTCCCGCCGTCGTGCGTCTGCCGCGCTCGGTGCACGGCGAGGGCGACCGGCACGGGTTCGTCGCGCAGCTCGTCCGGATGTACCGCGACGCCGGGCGGGCGATGTACGTGGGCGACGGGCAGAACCGGTGGTGCGCCGTGCACGTCGCCGACGCCGCGCACCTGTTCCGGCTCGCGCTCGAGGGCGCACCGGCCGGTGCCGTGCTGCACGCCGTAGGGGACGAGGGGGTGCCCGTCTGCACGCTCGCGGAGGCGCTGGGTGCCCGGCTCGGCCTGCCGACGGCATCTGTCGAGCCCGAGCGGATGGGCTTCTTCGGGATGATGCAGACGCTCGACCACGCGACGACCGCCGAGCGCACGCGCGCCCTCCTGGGCTAGGCGCCGACGCGGCCGACCCTCCTCGAGGACGTCGCGGCGGGCCGCTACGACGGGTGAGCCGCCCTCCTGACGACCGCGTCCACCACGGCGAACGTCGCCGCAGGCTGCTCGAGCTGGGGGAGGTGCCCGGCGTCGGGCAGGAGGGTGAACGTCGCGTCGCGGAAGGACGCCGCGTAGGCCCGGCCGTAGGCGGGCGTGGCGATGCGGTCGCTCGCGCCCCAGGCGACGGTCACCGGGGTGGTGACGTCGCGCAGGCGGGCGCGCAGGGCCGGGTCGTGCATGTAGGGGTCGCCGGCCAGGGCCTGGAGCGTGGCGCGGTTGCCGGCCATGCGCGCCAGCTCGGCCCCCGGGAGGGTCGCCGGGTCGATCGTGAAGCGGTCGGGGTCGTGGAAGCTGTGCTCGGCGAGGCCGCGGGGGTCCAGCGCGAAGAAGTCCGCCATGGGTGCCTCGGGCACGTCGATCCCGACGGCGTCGAGCAGGACCACGTGGGCGACGCGGCCGTCGCCGTCGTCGGCGGCGAGCTGGGCTGCGACCCAGCCGCCGAGCGAGGAGCCCACGACGACGACGTCGCGCAGGTCGCGCTCGGCGAGCAGGCGCGCGTACAGCGCGGCGAGGTCGGCGACGGTGCCGATGATGGCGGGGCGCGGCGTGCCGTCCCAGCCCGGGTGCGTCGGCGCGAGCACGTGCGCGCGCTCGGCGAGGTGCGCGGCGAGGCCGGCGACCGTCGGGAAGCCGCCGCCGCCGTGGAGCAGGAGGGCGGTCCGGCCCGATCCGCCCTCAGCGAGGCGGAGGGTGACGTCGTCGATGGTGACGTCGCGGGTGGTCAGGGCTGCAGGGGTCGTGGCGTCGGTCGTCGCGGTGTCTGTCGTCATGCTGTCAAGCGTAAATCAACATGTTGATATCAACAAGATGAGACTAGGCTCGGCGGCGTGCCGACCTCGCTCGAAGCCCTCGCCCAGGCGCTCAAGCGCGCCCAGTGGCGCGACCACCGCGCACTCGACGCGGCGCTGCACGCCGTCGGGACCACGCTCGTCCAGTGGGATGCGCTGAGGGCCATCGACGCCCGGCCGGCCGCGTCTGGGCACGAACTCGCCGAGGCGACGTTCATGAGTGACCAGGCGTTCGCCACGCTCGCGGTCCGGCTGCTGCGCGCCGACCTCGTCGAGCGGACGCCGGGCGGCGGGCGGCGCCTCGAGCACCACCTCACCGCGGAGGGGCGACGGGTGCTCGCGGACGGGCGGCGCGTCGTCGTCGGCGAGCTCGAGGCGCTCTTCGCGCCGCTCGACGAGGCGCAGCGCGAGCAGCTCCGGGCGCTGCTCGGCGCGCTGGTGGCTGGCAGCGACTGACCGTACGGGCGGGCGCGCTCAGTGCCGGCGCAGGACCACGATGCCGTCCCCGAGGGTGGCCGACTCGCCGTCCGGCCCGGTGGCCTCGCGGAGCCGCGTCTCGGCGAGGAGCACGTCCCAGGCGGCCAGGTCCGGTGCGAGCTGCTCGAGCTCCTCGGCGGGGGTCAGCGGGCGGGGGCCGTGGGCGTCGTGGTCCTTCGCCCACGGCGGCGGGGCGGCGTGCGCGAGAAGCACCAGGTGGCCGCCGGAGGCCACGCGGTCCGCGGCCTGGCGCAGGATCTCCGCCCGCGGCAGCTCGACCGGGGAGTGCAGGAAACTCGCGGTGACCAGGTCGAACGTGCGCTCGTCGCGCCAGTGCGCGAGGTCGGTGACCTCGAAGGTCGCCTGCGCCGTCACGAAGCCCGCGGCCTCGGCGGCCGCCCGCGCGCGCCCGATCGCCGTCCCGGAGATGTCCAGCCCCGTCACCTGCCAGCCCTGCCCGGCGAGCCAGATCGCGTCGCCGCCCTCGCCGCAGCCGAGGTCGAGTGCCGTACCCGGCGACAGGCCCAGCTCGCCCAGCACGGCGACCAGGGTGGCGTTCGGGCGGCCGGACCACACGGCGTCGGCGCCCGCGTAGCGGTCCTCCCAGAACTCGGCGGGGACGACGTCGGGCTGCTGCTCGTGCTCGTGCATGGGGCCAGTTGACGTGAGCGGAGGCGGCCGTGGCAAGCCCGCGTCGGTGGAATGCGGCTGCCCGGCGTCGGTGCCGCCCGGCAGGATGCGCGCATGAGCCAGACCTTGATCAGCGGCGAGCCGGCGCTGCGCGCCCTCGACGGCCTCGAGATGAACGTCGGCTTCGCGCGGGCGGTCGTCGAGTGCATCTCTGACGGGGAGCTGTGGTGCGACCGGGCCGAGGCGCCCCGGGCCTTCCATGCGGTCCACGAGTGCGGCATGTCGCTGGTGTGGGGGCCGGACGTCGCTGGCGCGTTCGACGACGTCGTCGCGCGGGTGCGGGAGCGGGCGGCGGCCGGGCTCGGCGAGTGGCTGCAGGTCGAGCCACGCTGGACGGAGCTGGGCCCCGACGCGCTCGACTGGGACGGGGCGTTCGGGGCCGTGCCGTTCGACCGGTGCGTGGAGCGTGGCGGGGCGCTCGTGGACGACGCCGGGCGTCCGGTAGGTGTGGTGCGCCGGACGCGGCTCAACTTCGCGTTCGACGCGGCGGCGTTCGGGGCGGCGTGCGGCGCGCTGCCCGACGGCGTCACCGTGCGGCCGGCGGTCGAGGCCGACCTTGCGTGGGACGGCGGGACCGTGCCCGGCCACTTCTGGTCCGACGTCGACGCGTTCCTGGCGGCGGGCGGCGGGTCCGTCGCCGAGGTCGACGGTGTGCCCGCGGCGGTCGCGTTCGTGTCGTTCCGCACCGGCGACGACGTGGAGATCGGCATCGAGACCGTGCCCGCGTTCCGGCGTCGGGGGCTGGCGCGGGTGGCGTGCGCCGCGTTCCTCGCGGACCTCGTGGCCCGCGGCCTCGTGCCCGTCTGGTCGTGCCGCGCGGACAATGCGGGCTCGCTGCGGCTTGCCGAGTCGCTGGGCTTCGCGGTGTCGCGCCGGCTGCCCTACTACGAGGTGCGCGCGGTTGCCTGACCGTCGTCGGACGCTCCGCCGTCGGACAGCCAGGCCTGCACGCGGTCGGTGAGCACGACCTCGTACGGCAGTGCGCGCAACTCGTCGGTCGTGGCGAGCACGCAGCACCGCCGTGAGGCCTCAGCGGCCCCTGTCGGGCGCAACGAGCTTCCTGATCGGCATCCCGCGCTGGCCGAGGAGTCTCGGGCTCCCCGCCGGGGAACGTAAGCCTGATCTGAGGCAAGAAACGTGCCATGCGGGGCCGTGCACGGGTGTAGGTTCGCGATGACTGAGTCACAGTCGCCAATTACCCAGGGGAACCATGAGGCTCCGCGCCCAGATCGCTGCTCTGGTGAGCATTCTTGCTATGACTGTCGGACTCGCGACATCGGCGAGCGCGGCATCAGACGCTCAGCCAGACGTTGGGGTGTATTCGCAGTCCTACGCTCCGACCCTCCAGCTTTCGCCTAGCGCGACTGTCTACCGTGCGATGAACTCGTCGGCGGTGAAGCCGCAGATGATTCAGTGGGAGATCTTCGAAAGCAACATCGCCAACGAGGCGAAGTGCAACGCGCTCCTCATCAAGATGAAGCGCGCCTATCCGTCGTCATACCACTGGATGTGCGAGCCATACGAGACTAGTGCCTGCCCGCCCGTTACCCGTTGGGCCCTCTTCTTCGGTGAGAATGGCGTGTGATCCGATGGCGTACCCCCAAGAGACGTCTCGCCCTGACGAGCCCGTGCCGGCCTATACCGACGCAGAGCTGACGTCAATCGTCCGGCTTGTGGGCGCATTGGCGGACGAGGCGTCCGCAAACAGGCCCTGGGAACACCGCCTGGCGGAAGCCGGCCTGGTGGTGCTCGCGGCGGTCCACGACGCGGCGGGTCGAAAAGTGGCCTGCTTCTCGGTGCCAGAGCTACGGGTGGACGGCAACGGCGTGGTCGCCGACGGCTTCCTAGTTTCGGCGAGTCTCTTCGTGGCAGAGAGCCGGCCACCCGACGTCCAGACCATCCGGCTCGTCAACGATCGTCTGGGGACACTCTTCGAGGCGCTATGGGGGCCCGCCATGGTTGACGTAACCGCTAGTGAGCCGAGATCCAGTTGGGACGTCGGCGGCGTCAGCGTGAGCCTAGACTGCATTTGGGCGAACGGGGCCGTGGGAATGGTTATGATCTCCACCGGTCCGGCCGGAGGCTTAGCTCCGCCGCGGGCGTAGACCGAGCGGCGGGAGGCGCAATGCGCGCACTGCCTTAGGCCCGGCATCGTTGCCGCCGGCGGGGCGCGCTTTGGATGCCGAATCCACCCCCCGCTCCGTGACCGCTGTAGATGATCAGTCAGCCGCCCGAGAATCGCGAGTGCCCGTCGCTCGGGCGCTCGCAAGGCGAATCGGATAGTCACGGAGGTGAAGCTCGGTGGTGAGTCTGGCAAGAGGGCGACTGATAGCCTGCTTGGCTGCCGTATTGGTCACCACTGCCTGGGGGATCGGCTACGCCATTCGTGATGCCAGAACCCCGGAGATAATTGCTGAAGACCGACAGCCCGCGCGGTTTCCCGTCGTACTCGAGCAATTCACCGACCCCCGCCAAGTGTCCGTGGTACCGACCTCCGGACCTATTGCGACGGTCGTGACGCACAGGGGCGGCGTCATCACCCGGTCGGCGTGCCAGGAGGGAGGATCCATAAGTGCTGGGACAGCCCCGTGGGCGGTAGACGGCCACCCCGTCTTAGCAATCGCCACGAGTGAACCGCCCTTCCGGAACTTGAGCCTGGGCGCGAAAGGGGCCGATGTCGCGTCGCTCCAGCACGAGCTTCAGCTACTTGGCTACTCCGTGGACGAGGATGGCGTACTCGGTCGTGACACTGGCTTGGCTATTTCGGCAGTCAGGGAGAAGTTGGGGATGGGCGAGGGGACCTCACTTGCGCTCGAAGACGTCACGTGGCTACCGATGCGGCAAGTCGCGGTCGCACACTGTACGCCCCTAGGTGCGGAAGTTGAGGGAGGTGAGGCGCTGGCGCAGGGCCGCCCCGCTCTCGTCAATGCTCGAGTGACTCCAATGCCGCAAGACCTGGTCGACGGTGCGCGAACCCTAACCGTCGGAGGTCTGTCCATCACAGTTGGCCCCGACGGATCGATTAGCAAGGAGGACTTACCTGCGCTCGATGGGTTGCCCGAGACGGCCTTGTCCCTAGCCGCGCTAGATGAGGGCACAGAGGCGAAGTTGACCGGAGTTCTCGAGCTCGCGGATCCGCTCGCGACGGCAACTCTGCCAGCCTCGGCGATCGTCATAAGTGGCCCGGACGCGTGCGTACTCTCTGGACGGGCGACGTTTCGTGTCGAGGTCGTCTCATCGCAACTTGGGCAGTCGATCGTTGCTTTCGGGAGCGGCCAGCCACCCAAGACAATCGAAGTCTCTCCGAACCCTTCTGTGCGATGCAACTGACGCTCGACAAGGTTGGCCACCGGTTCTCCGAGGGCCCGTGGCTTTTCAGAGACCTTGACGCCAAACTCGCCGCTGGCGCTCTTTGCGCCGTGACCGGCGCTTCTGGATCGGGAAAGAGCACACTGCTCAGCATCCTCGCCGGACTGCAAGCGCCAGCCTCTGGGCGGGTTAGTCGGGACGGCGTTGAGGGAGTCGCCTGGGTACCCCAAGTCCCCTTCGGCGTGGCTTCCCGGAGCGCGCTCGACCACGTCGTCTTCCCTCTGATCGCCCGCGGCATGAGACGCCAAACCGCCGAGGTAGCCGCCGCGGGCTTGCTCGTTCAGTTCGGTCTGGGCGCGGTCATGCGAGAGCGCTTCGGCAGCTTGTCCGGGGGCGAGGCTCAGCGGCTCATGCTTGCCCGCGCCTGCGCATCCTGTCCTGGACTGCTCCTCGTAGATGAACCCACCGCCCAACTCGACACAGAGAGCGCGGCCGGTGTCATTGAGACTCTGGGCGCCCTTGCCAACGGCGGCCGCATAGTGGTTATCGCGACGCATGATGGCAGGGTCTCCGCTACATGCGCCCACTCGATACACCTGGGCGCGGCAGCGTGAGGACAACCGACCTTGTTACGGAAGCGTGGCGCAACGTCCGGTCAGGCGCCTCCCGAGTATGGGTATTGGTGCTCCTTGTTGCACCCGCAGTTCTCGGTCTAGCGTGGCTTGAGATGAGCCAAGTAGCTACCGTGGAGCGAGACGCTCTCGCTTATCGTGCTTCTGGCGCATCGACCTACGTGCTCACCTCAAGCGGAAGGGTCGATGGCGCGAAGTGCGAGGCGCTGGCTCGCGTGGCATCGGTTCGCAATTCGGGTGCGCTGCGTGCAACGCCTGGCTCGTTCGTACCGCGCGCTACACCGCGGAGCCCCATTCCGGTCTTTGAGGTAACACCCGGACTCGCGGAGCAGCTGACGCCCGGATACTCGACAGGGACTGCGCTTGACTCGACAACGGCGCAGATGCTTGGGACGGGCCCTGGTCACGTCCTGCGCGGACAGGGCGGTGACGCGGCCATACTCTCGATCTACCCCTATGCCGACGATGGCCGGGACCAAACCTTGGCGTATGCCATGGTTCGATCAGCTCCCGCTTTTGGTCGCTACGACCAGTGCTGGCTATCAGAATGGCCGCCCGACCAAGGGCGCGCTAGTTCCCTTCTGCAGGCATCCCTCGCCCCCGGGGCCGATCTCAGCGAAGTCCGGGTAGGGCAACTCAATGCGCGGCTCGGGAGTGACTTTCACGGCCCAGAGGACTTCGCGAGCCGCACCAGCCGTTTCGCTGGCATCGCGGCACTCGTTGTTGGGTTGGTTGGGACGATTGGCAGTGCGCGACTCCGCCGGTTGGAGTTGGCTTTTGCGAAGCATCTTGGTCTACAGCGACTCGAGATGGTCTCGCTACTGGTGTTCGAGACAGCCATAGGGGTCGCTCCGACGCTCGTTGCGACGTCAGTGGTAATAGGCGTCTATGGGGCCGCGGCGCCGTTCGGCGATGTCGCGCCGTTCGGTGTGCGCGTGCTTGCGCTGTCTGCGCTCGGTGAGTTGGTCGGCGCTGTGGTTGCGGGGAGTGCCGTCCGTGACTCCCGAGTTTATGCGTACTTCAAGGCGCGTTAGGAGATGCGACGCGACTTTTGGAAGAGGATCTACGGGGTATCAATAGAGGAGGAGATCAACGGTAGCGGTTGTGGCTACGAACCTTGACACCGGAGAACGTACACAAGTAGGTTGATCTTGCAGACATCGACTGTCATGCAGGATGCTAGGTTCAGAGTTCCAAGGGGGGAACATGCGGGCACGATTCGTAGGGATTGCGGGTCTTCTGATTGGCTCTTTGGTGGTGTCAGTGTCGCCGGCGTCTGCTGTCACACTGCTCGTGCCGGGCTGGGAGAAGAACAGCCCTAGTTGTCAAATTGATGCTCAGGCCGGCGGCGGTGGGACCCGGATTGAGTATTTCGTTTCCGGGCGGTCGAAGCAAGGGACGTGCCTCTTCCGCCCGCGGCTGGACATGTACTACGCGGGCTCCGTGCACTCTTATTTCGGGTCGTGGGGACAGCAATATGAGGCGGTGTTCTCTGCGAACGGTGTGAACGCCGGCGAGTTCATTCAAGGTCAGACAAAGCGAACCGGCACAGTGACTTACGTCACTCTCGGGTTCTAGCGGAGTGTAGGTGCCTGGTCATGTGTGCATTGCGTGCGCAAGTCCACGTCGCAATGGGCGTATTGGTTCTGGCGGGTGTCACTGGCTGCTCATCGGGTGGCGGGGGTCAGGACGTGTTCACCGGTCCGTATGCTGCTCAGATCAGGGCGGCGTACGAGTCGGCGTCGGATGCCACCTCGAAGGCGGCGCTCAGCGATGGAGAGGTCACGCGTGCAGAGTACGTCTCTGCGGTTGATCGATACGTGAAGTGCGTGAACGATCAGGGCGTAGACATGGTCGCTCATGAGTCGTACGGGCTGTTCTCTTATGAGGTGGTTGGCAGTGGCGCCGATGGGGCGATGGCCGCCTGTGACGCCATAGTGGCGCCAATCGAATCGGTCTATAGCGCCATCCTGACTAATCCAAGCAACGAGGACCCGTATGACCTTATTGTGGCGTGCCTTAAGCGTGGGAATCTGGCGCCCAGTGACTACACGACGGGCCAGTTCGAGGCGGATTTGGAAGCCGATGCTGAGCCGTTCGATACTTCGGATGAGACGTTTGTTCGTTGCATGACGAATCCTCAGGCCGAAGCTTAGGACCGGATCGAGCGGTTCCCCTGCCGTCCCGGTTACCGAGCCAGTATGTCGGCGCGAGACTGAGCGGGTGATCCGTCGTCGTGTGCGCGTGAGCGGGCTGGTCCAGGGCGTGGGCTACCGCTGGTCCTGCACGCGGGAGGCCGTGCGCCGCGGCGTGGCCGGGTCGGTGCGGAACCTTCCGGACGGCTCGGTCGAGATCGTGGCCGAGGGGGCGGCCGACGCCGTCGAGGGTCTGGTGGCGTGGGCGGGGCGGGGGCCGTCGGGCGCCGAGGTGCGGCACGTCGACGTCGTCGAGGAGGAGCCGGTCGGCGAGTGCGGGTTCGTGGTCCGCGGCTGAGCGCCGGTGCTCCAGGTCGGCCGTGGGGTCGTCAACCCTCCGTGGCCTGGGTGGTGGAGGGTTGGCGACGATATGCGTCCGAAACCCTCCGTGGCCTGGGTGGTGGAGGGTTGGCGACGGCGTCCTGGCGCGGGCCGGGTCGCCGAGCCCTCAGATCTCGAAGCCCGCGTCCTCCGTCTCGGCCCGCAGTGCACGCCGCCGCAGGTAGGCCGAGTCGTCGTTGGCGTAGGCGAAGTAGAGCCCGATGAGCAGGCCGCCGCCGATGAAGTTGCCGATCAGCGCGATCGCCACGTTGCCGAGCGCGAGCCCCACGTCCACGCCGTCGCGCAGCCCGACGATCCCGAACAGCACGGTGTTGGCGACCGAGTGCTCCAGCCCGAGGAACGCGAACACGAAGACCGCCATGATCATCGCCAGGCTTCGCGTCAGGTCCTCCTTGATGATGCCGTTGTAGACCAGCAGCATGGCCAGGTTGATCATGAAGTTGCACAGGATCGCGCGCACCAGCAGGTCGCCCCATCCGGACGCCGTCGAGAGGTACTCGAGCTTGTGGTCGACGGCGCCGCGCATCTCCTCGCCGACGACGCCGTCGGTCAGGGTCGAGAATCGCAGCAGCACCGCGACGAGCGCCCCGCCGAGCACGTTGCCCGCGTAGCAGAGGCCGAGGACGCGCAAGGACTTCGCCACCGTCGTCCGCCGGTGGTAGGCGCCCACCGAGACGATCATCATGTTCGAGGTCAGCAGCTCGGACTTCGTGTAGTAGATGAACACCAGCGCCCAGCCGAACGTGAGTGCGCCGGCGATCCGGCCGATCGTGCGCAGGTTCGTGTCCCCGGCCGGCACGGCGTCGAACGCGCCGATGACCGCGAAGTTCGCGACGTAGAAGACGCCGATGAGGATGCCCGCCATCGCCGCGCGCTGCAGGTAGCGACGGGCGAGCTCGCCCGACATCGCGGTCTTCGTGTCGAGCGCCTCCAGGGCCGTGCTGATGAAGAACTTGCCCGGGAAGAGATGGGTGTGGTCCTCGGCCATGGGGCACACGATCCCACGCCCGCCCGAGCTCGCGAGAGTGATCTCGGAACGCGCGGAACCGGGTCCCGTGTCACGCTGGTCGTACCGTCCGCCGGCCGCGCCGAAGGGGAGGGACACCGTGCCCAGCAGCACCCTGGACCCGCCCCGGTTACGAGGCGCCGACGCCCCCGAGGGGCCGCTCGCCATCCCCTCGACGCCCGGCCGGATCGCCCGCCTCGTCCTCGCGAGCGCCGGCGTCGTCGTCCTCCTCGTCCTGGTCAGGGTGCTGCCGGGGATGGTCGGGACCACCTGGTCCGACGTCGGGGCGATGCTCGCCTCGGTGTCGCCGCTGGCCCTGGCCGGGCTCACCGTGCTGTGGTGCGGGACGCTCGTCGCGCACGCCGTCGTGCAGACGTCCGCGCTCCCGGGCCTGACGATGCGGGACGCGGTCGTCGTGAACATGTCGAGCAGCGCCATCTCGAGCGCGGTGCCCTTCGGCGGCCCGGCCAGCCTCGCGCTGACCTGGACGATGCTGCGGTCCTGGGGCTTCGACCGGCACCAGTTCTCGGCCTACACGCTGGTGTCCACCGTCGTCTCCGCCGTCGTGCGCCTGCTCGTGCCGGTCGTCGCGGCGCTCGTGCTGCTGGCGAGCGGGCGGCTGCCCGCCCAGGCGGACCGGATCGCCGTCGTCGCGGTGGTCGCGCTCGTGGCGGTCGCGGCAGTCGTCGGCGTCGTCGCGTCCCCGCCCCTGCGGCGGCGGCTGGCCAACGCGCCGCACCACCACCGGCTCGGCCGGCTCGCGCGCGACGTCGACGTGGCGATCGGGCGGTCGCTCACCGTGATCGGGCGCCGGTGGCGGGGCCTGCTCGGCGGGTGGGTCGCCCAGCTCGCGCTGCAGTACCTGCTCCTGTGGGCCTGCTTCGCCGCGGCGGGCGCCCAGGTGGGGCCGCTGCTGTGCCTGGTCGCCTTCGGGGCCGGGCGGCTGATGTCCGTCCTGCCGCTGACGCCCGGCGGGCTCGGCGTGAACGAGGCGGGCGTGGGCGCCCTGCTCGTCGCCCTCGGGGCGCAGCCCGGACCCACGATCGCCGCGCTGCTGCTCTTCGCCTGCTACATGGTGGTCCTCGACGTGCCCCTCGGGGCTCTGGCGATGCTCGCCTGGCGGCTGCGCACGGCCCGCCTCGTCCCCGTCCCGGCGACCTGACCGGCGGACGCGCCGGGCGTCCCGCCGGTCGCGCGTGCGACCCTGGTGCCCCGCGCGGTCGAGGACGAGGGGGGTGGCGGTGGTCGAGCCGACGGTCGTCGCGCCGCGTGGCGGCCCCTCGCCGGCCGTGCGCCTCGCCGTCGGTGCCCTCGGCATCGCCGTCCTCGTCGCCCTGTTCTGGGTGCTGCCCGGCTTCGTGGGGACCAGCTGGTCCGACGTCGGCCGCCTGCTCCGGTCCCTGCACCCCGCCGCGCTAGCCGGGCTCACGGTGGTGTGGGCGGCGACCCTGGGCGCCCAGACGCTGGTGCAGAGCGCGGCGCTGCCGGGTCTGCGCAAGCGCGACTCGCTCGTCCTGAACCTGGCCAGCAGCGCCGTGGCGAGCGCCGTCCCCCTCGGCGGCCCGGTGAGCCTCGGGCTCGTGTGGGCGATGCTGCGGTCCTGGGGCTTCGACCGCCACCACTTCTCCTCGTACACGCTCGTGACCACGGTGGTGACGACTGTCGCGCGCCTGCTGGCGCCCGTCGTCGCCGCGCTCGTGCTCGTCCTCGGCGGGGGGCTGCCCCACGAGGCCGACCAGTTCACGGTGGCCGCCGCGATCGGGCTGGTCCTCATCGGCGGCGCCGTCGCCGTGGTGGCGGCGCCACCGTTGCGGCGGCGGCTCGCGAACGCGCCGCACCACCGCCGGATCGGCCGGCTCGCCCGCGAGGTCGACGTGGCGATCGGGCGGTCCCTGTCCGTCATCCGGGACCGCTGGCGCGGCCTGACCTTCGGGTCGCTCGGCCTGATCGCGCTGCAGTACGTGCTGCTGCTCGGGTGCTTCGCGGCGACCGACGCCGGCGTCGGGCCGGTGCTCGTGCTGGTCGCGTTCGGCGCCGGCCGGCTCCTGTCGGTCGTGCCCATCACGCCCGGCGGGCTCGGCGTCACGGAGGCCGGCGTGGGCGCGCTGCTCGTCGCGCTCGGTGCCGACCCCAGCGCGACGATCGCCTCGCTGCTCCTGTTCAGCCTCTACGTCGTCGTCCTGGAGATCCCGCTGGGCGGCGTGGCGGTGCTCCTGTGGCGCCTGCACGGTGCGCGACCGCCCGTCGCTCCGCCCACCGACCCCGGGCCGGCCGCTACGTCGTGACGGCGCCGAACGCGTCGCCCGCCGCATGCGAGACGGCACTTCTCACGGCCGTGACCGTGCCGTACCGTCGATCTTCTGGACCGCGACGGAGCGGGTCGCGGGTGTCCTGCCGGGGGTGCGGCATGCGGGTGTCCGAGGTGCTCAGGCGTAAGGGGAGCGACGTCGTCACGATCGCTCCGGCGCGCACGGTGCGGGAGCTGCTGGGGCTCCTCGCCGAGCGGGGGATCGGGGCGGTGGTCGTCTCCGACGACGCGGCGACGGTGGCCGGCATCGTCAGCGAGCGCGACGTGGTGCGGCGGCTGCACGCCGACGGCGACGCCGTCCTCGACCGGCGGGTGGCCGACATCATGACCGCCGAGGTGGCGACCTGCACCCCCGAGGACGAGCTCGAGACGCTCATGACCACCATGACGGAAGGGCGCTTCCGTCACCTGCCCGTGCTCGTGGACGGCCGGCTGGCCGGCGTCGTGAGCATCGGCGACGTCGTCAAGCACCGGATCTCGGAGGTGCAGGCGGAGCGGGACCAGCTGAGCGCCTACATCAGCCGCTGAGCAGCCGGGCCCAGATGCCGACGCCGGCGCGCCGACCTACCGTCGAGGGACACCCACACCCATCGACGACTGGAGAGCCATGTCCCACCTGACCGGCACGACCGTCGCGTTCCTGGCCACCGACGGCTTCGAGGACAGCGAGCTGACCGCACCGTGGTCGGCCGTCACCGAGCACGGCGCACAGGCGGTCCTCGTGTCCCCGAAGGACGGCTCGATTACGGGCAAGAACGGCCACGAGCAGCCGGTGGACGAGGCCGTCGCGGCCGCCGACGCCGGGCGTTTCGACGCGCTCGTCCTGCCCGGCGGCGTCGCGAACGGCGACAAGGTCCGGATGAGCGAGGACGCCGTGCGGTTCGTGCGGTCCTTCTTCGAGCAGCACAAGCCCGTGGGCGTGATCTGCCACGGCGGCTGGGTGCTCACGGATGCCGACGTCGTCCGGGGCCGCACGCTGACGTCCTACCCGAGCCTGAAGACCGACCTGCGCAACGCGGGCGCGACGTGGGTCGACGAGGAGGTGGTCGTGGACGCCGGACTCGTCTCGAGCCGGACGCCGGACGACCTGCCGGCGTTCTGCGCCAAGCTCGTCGAGGAGATCGGCGAGGGTCCGCACGAGGGCCAGACCGCCTGACACACCGAGCGCTCCTGACAGCCGCGAGCGGCGGGTCCCGGTGGGGC
>JAEWYD010000069.1 GCA_023462275.1 Actinomycetes bacterium | reverse complement strand
CCTTGCGGGCCCGGCCCGCGCCGAGGCGCCACGCCGCCACCCCCACGGCGAGCGCGTCCATGCCGACGAGCACGCCGTCGGCCGGGGCGAGCACCTTCTCGGACTCCCGCGCGGTCGGCAGCGGCGCGTCCGGGTCGCCGCCCTGGGCGGCGATCATGCGCCGCCACGCGTCCATCGCGCGGCCGTCGGCGAGCGCGTCGGCCGGGTCGACGTCCCCGCGGCCCGCGGCGGCCAGCATCTCGCGCGCCAGGGCGAGGGTGAGGTCGACGACGTCGGCCGGGCCGCCCCCGGCGAGCACCTCCACGGACTCGCGCACCTCGAGCGCGTTGCCCACGGTGAGGCCGAGCGGCGTCGACATGTCCGTGAGCAGCGCGACGGTGCGCACGCCGGCGTCCGTGCCGAGCTCGACCATCGTGCGGGCCAGCTCGGCCGCCCGCTCCTGGTCCTTCATGAACGCGCCGCTGCCGACCTTGACGTCCAGCACCAGCGCGCCCGTGCCCTCGGCGATCTTCTTGCTCATGATCGAGCTGGCGATCAGCGGGATGGCCTCGACCGTGCCGGTGACGTCGCGCAGCGCGTAGAGCTTGCGGTCCGCCGGCGCCAGACCGGAGCCCGCCGCGCAGATGACGGCGCCCACGTCCTCCAGCTGCGCCAGCATCTCCTCGTTGCTCAGCGCCGCGCGCCAGCCCGGGATCGACTCGAGCTTGTCCAGCGTGCCGCCGGTGTGCCCGAGGCCCCGGCCCGACAGCTGCGGCACCGCGACGCCGCACGCGGCGACCAGCGGGGCCAGGGGCAGCGTGATCTTGTCGCCGACGCCGCCCGTGGAGTGCTTGTCCGCCGTCGGCCGCGACAGGCCCGAGAAGTCCAGCCGCTCGCCGGAGGCGATCATCGCCGCCGTCCAGCGGCCGATCTCGGCGCGGTCCATGCCGTTCAGCAGGATCGCCATGGCGAGGGCAGACATCTGCTCGTCCGCGACGACGCCCCGCGTGTAGGCGTCGACGACCCAGTCGATCTGGGCGTCGGTGAGCCGCGCGCGGTCCCGCTTGGCGCGGATGACGTCGACGGCGTCGAACGGCTCGGGCTGTGCGGTCATCGGGTCTCCAGGTCGTCGGGGCCGAAGGCGTCGGGCAGCACCTCGCGCATCGCGCGCAGGCCGCTCACCGTCTCCAGCAGCAGGTCAGGGCCGCCGTGCTCGAACAGGAGCTGCCGGCAGCGGCCGCACGGCATGAGGACGGCACCGGCGCCGTCCACGCACGTGAAGGCGACGAGCCGGCCGCCGCCGCTCGCGTGCAGCGCGCTGACGAGCCCGCACTCCGCGCACAGCGTCAGGCCGTACGAGGCGTTCTCGACGTTGCACCCGGAGACGACGCGGCCGTCGTCGACGAGCGCCGCCGCCCCCACGGGGAACCGCGAGTACGGCACGTAGGCGTGCGTCATGGCCTCGCGGGCCGCCGCCCGGAGCACCTCCCAGTCGACGGCGTCGGCCATCCTCACTCCTTGATGTACGGGGTGCCGTCGGCCGCGGGGGCGCGGGACTTGCCGACGAGGCCGGCGACGGCGAACAGGGTGACCACGTACGGCAGCATGAGCATGAACTGGCTGGCCACGGGCGCGCCGACGATGCTCAGCATGTCGTCCAGGTTCGAGGCGAAGCCGAACAGCAGGGCAGCCACGGCTGCGCGCACCGGGTCCCACTTGCCGAAGATCACGGCGGCCAGGGCGATGAAGCCCGCACCCGCCGTCATCTCCTTGCCGAAGGACGAGACGGCGACGACCGTGTAGAACGCGCCGCCGAGCCCCACCACGCCGCCCGCGATGAGCAGGGCGCGGTAGCGGGTGCGCTCGACCTTGATGCCCACCGTGTCGGCGGCCTGCGGGTGCTCGCCGACCGCCCGGAGCCGCAGGCCCCAGCGCGTCCGATACAGCGCGAACCACACCACGGGGACCGCGATGTAGGCGAGGTAGACCAGCAGCGTCTGCCGGAACAGGGCGGGCCCGAGGATCGGGATCTCCGAGAGGCCGGGGATCGCGATCGGCTTGAAGCGCTCGGTGTCGTTGAGGCGCTCGGCGCTCGGCACCAGGACCTCGGAGTAGAAGAAGCTCGTCAGGCCCACCACGAGCACGTTCAGGACGACGCCGACGATCACCTGGTCGACCTTGTAGGTGATGGTGAAGACGCCGAGGACCAGCGCGACGAGGACGCCCGCGGCGACGGCCGCCACGAGGCCCGCGACGGGGCTGTCGGTGAGCGACCCGGTGATCGCCGCCGCGAAGGCGCCGAGGAGCAGCTGGCTCTCGATCGCGATGTTGACGACGCCGGCACGCTCGCCGATGACGCCGCCGAGGGCACCGAAGAGGATCGGCACGGAGAGCAGCACCGCGCCGCCGACCAGCCGGGTCACCGGCAGGTCCTGCGCGCTGCCGGCGCCGGCCCACGAGAGGAAGGCGACGAGCAGGGCGAGGCCGTACACGAGCGACAGCCAGACCGGTACCTTCCGCTCGGCGCGCACGAGCAGCCAGGCGACGACCGTGATCGCCGCCGCCACGGCGACGCACACCCAGGCGGTCGTCATGCCCGGCAGAGCGACGTCGGGCAGGCGGAGGGCGTCGCCCTCGGCGCCCAACCGGTACTTGATGTCGCCGTCGCGCTGCTTGAGGAGCAGGAGGAGCGCCATGAGGGCCGTGACGACGGTGTAGGCGATCGCGCCCTTGCGGCTCACGACCGTGACGCGACGCAGGTCCGCGGAGACGGGGGCCGACGACGGGGTCTCGGCGACGGCGGTCATGCGGCCACCTCCTTCGCCTCGCGGCGGGCTCGCTCCTTCTTGACCGGACGGGCGCCCGGCTGCGGCAGGTGGAACACGGCGCGCACGAGGGGCGGCGCCGCGATGAACAGCACGATGAGCGACTGGACCACGAGCACGATCTCGATCGGCACGTTCTCCGACGCCTGCATCACCGAGCCACCGGCCTTGAACGCGCCGAACAGGATCGCCGCCGCGAGCACGCCGAACGGCGTCGAGCGCCCCAGCAGAGCCACCGTGATCGCGTCGAAGCCGATGCCGGCGTCGATGTCGGACGCGAAGCCCGTCGTCACGGTGCCCAGCACCTGCGTGGTGCCGGCGAGGCCGACGAGGCCACCGGCCACGAGCATGACCGAGATGGTCGCCCGCCGGACGTCGATGCCCGCCACGCGCGCCGCCTCGGGGTTCTCACCGACCGCGCGGAAGGTGAAGCCGAGCCGCGACCGGTTGAGGATCCACCACACGAGGACGACGGCGACGAGCGCGAGCACGAAGCCCCAGTGCAGCTTGTACCGGTCGCCGAACAGCTTCGGCATGATCGCGTTCTCGTGCATCGCCGGCGTCTTCGGGTTCGACGACCCGGGCGCCTGCAGCAGGCCGGGCGTGGCGAGCATGTAGGAGAGCAGGTAGAACGCGACGTAGTTGAGCATGATCGTGGTGATGACCTCGTGCGCCCCGGTCATCGCCTTGAGCAGGCCGGCGATGCCGGACCAGAGGGCGCCCGCCGCGACGCCCGCGATGAGCGCGACCACGAGGTGCAGGACCGGCGGCAGATCGACGCCGAAGCCGACCCACCCGGCGGCCGCGGCGGCCACGAGCATCTGGCCACGGCCACCGATGTTGAACAGGCCGGCGCGGAACGCCAGGGCGACGCCCAGGCCGGCGCCGATCAGCGGCGTCGCGAAGTTCAGCGAGTTCAGCAGGGGCTTGATGCCGCCCGCGAAGTCGTCGGCGCGGAAGTCCCACACGGCGCCCCGGAACAGCGCCGAGTAGGCGCCGCCCACGGCGCTGCCGATGGCCGACAGCGTGTCCTGCGGCCGGGAGAAGAAGTAGCCCGAGGCGTCCTGCACGCCCTTGTCCGTGGCGGCGATCATGATCGACCCCACGAGCACGGCGAGCACGACGGCGCCGAGCGAGACCGCCCAGCCACCGGAGGTGACACGCCGCATCGCCTCGCGCCAGCGCGCGGCGTCGGCGTCGACGGGCGCGTCGGACTGGTGGCGTCCCGGCGGGGTCGGCGGGACGGCCGCGTCGGCCGCGTCGGCCGCCGGCTCGACCCTGGTCCCGGTGGTGGTGTCGTCCGTGGTCTCGGGGGTCGGCTCCTCGCCGACGTGCTGCGGCGAGGCGGCGGACCCGCCCAGCTGGCTGTCGTCGGCGCTCATGCCGCCTCCGTCTCCTTCGCCGGGATGCCGGCCATCATCAGACCCAGGACGTCACGCGGGGTGTCCGCCGGCACGATGCCGACGACCCGGCCCCGGTACATGACGAGGATGCGGTCGCCGAGCGCCGCGGCCTCGTCCAGCTCGGTCGACACGACGACCACGGGGACGCCGGCGTCGCGCGTGGCGACGATCCGCTTGTGGATGAACTCGATGGAGCCGACGTCGACGCCGCGCGTCGGCTGGGCGGCCACCAGGAGCCGCAGGTCCTTGGACAGCTCGCGGGCCACGACGACCTTCTGCTGGTTGCCGCCGGACAGGCGGCCGACCGGCTCGTTGATCCCCTGCGTGCGGATGTCGAACTCGTCGACCGCCTTCGTCGCGAAGCGCTCGAGCTCGCCGAGCTGGAGCACGCCCCGGCGCACGAACGGCGGGCCGCTCGTCCGGTCGAGCATGAGATTCTCGGCGACGGTGAACTCCCCGACCAGGCCGTCGGTGGACCGGTCCTCCGGCACGAACCCGACCCCGGCATCGAGGATCTGGCGCACGTTGCGTCCGACGAGCTCCTGCCCGTCGAGGCGGATGCTGCCGTGCACGTCCCGCTGCAGGCCCATGAGAGCCTCGGTCAGCTCCGTCTGGCCGTTGCCCTGGACGCCTGCCACGACGAGCACCTCGCCGCCGCGGACCGTGAAGCTGACGTCGTCGACCAGGACGGCGCCCCGCGCGTCGCGCACCTCGAGGCCGGACACCTCCAGCAGGGCCTCGCTCAGGCGCGGCGCCTCCTTCTGGACGGTCAGCTCGACGGCGCGGCCGACCATCATGGCGGCCAGCTCGGCATCGGTGGAGTCGGGCCGGGCCTCCCCGACGACGGCGCCGCGGCGCACGACCGTGATCCGGTCGGCGAGCTCGCGCACCTCGCGCAGCTTGTGGGTGATGAAGACGATGGCCGCACCCGAGTCCCGGAGCTGACGCATGATCGTCATCAGCTCGTCGGTCTCCTGCGGCGTCAGGACGGCGGTCGGCTCGTCGAAGATGAGCACCTTCGCGTCCCGGGACAGGGCCTTGATGATCTCGACCCGCTGCTGGACGCCGACGGGCAGGTCCTCGATGACGTCGTCGGGGTCGACGGTGAAGCCGAAGCGGGCGGCGATGTCACGCACGCGCTGGCGGGCCGCGTCGATGTCGAGGCGGCCGGCGCCGCGGGTCTGCTCGTTGCCGAGCATGACGTTCTCGGCGACCGTGAAGACGGGGATGAGCATGAAGTGCTGGTGCACCATGCCGATGCCGGCGGCCATCGCGTCGCCCGGTCCGCGGAAGTGCTGGACCTCGTCGTCCAGCAGGACCTCGCCCTCGTCGGCCGTGTAGAGGCCGTACAGGACGTTCATGAGCGTCGACTTGCCGGCACCGTTCTCACCGAGCAGGCAGTGGATCTCGCCGGGGTTCACCGTGAGGCTGATGTGGTCGTTCGCGACCAGGGTGCCGAACCGCTTGGTGATGTTGCGGAGCTCGAGCTTCATCGCACGATCCTTGCGCCGGGGGGGGTCAGGGGCAGGGTGCACGGCGCGCTCCCCGGGGCGGCCGGTGGGCCGCCCCGGGGAGCGTCGTCGTCACTTGGTCAGGTACGAGGTGACCGGCACCTCACCGCTGATGACCTTCTCCTGCAGGTCCTGGACCTCCTGCCACAGGGCCGGGTCCACCTTGCTCTCGAAGTTGTGCAGCGGGGCCAGGCCCACGCCGCCGTTCTCGAGCGTGCCCACGTAGGCCTCGTAGTCGATGTTGCCCTCGCCCGCGGCCTTGACGGCGTCGTAGGCGGAGACGTCCATCTTCTTCAGGATCGAGGTCAGGACCATGTCCTTGGTGCTCGGGTCCGTCTCGAAGAAGTCGGCGTCCACGCCGACGAGCGCGATGTCACGGCCGGAGTCGGCGATGGCGTCCATGGCGGACTGGTAGATCGGGCCGCCGACGGGGAGCAGGACGTCGACACCCTGGTCGATGATGCCGGCCGCGACGTTCTTGGCCTGGTCGTTGGCCTCGAAGCCGCCGGTGAAGGACGAGCCCTCGTCGGAGCCGGTCCAGCCGAT
Source organism: Actinomycetes bacterium (assembly GCA_023462275.1). GTDB lineage: Bacteria > Actinomycetota > Actinomycetes > Actinomycetales > Cellulomonadaceae > Actinotalea. The sequence goes on along the minus strand of JAEWYD010000069.1, from coordinate 7,024 downwards.
GACCTGGACGCTCTTGCCCTTGGCCTGGTTGTAGTAGTCCACGCCCTGCTTGAAGCCGTCCATGAAGATGGTGACGGTCGGGAAGGACATGCCGCCGAAGGTGCCGACCTTGCCGGTCTGCGAGTAGCCGGCGGACAGGTAGCCGGCGAGGAACGCGGCCTGCGCGGTGTTGTAGAGGAGCGGCTTGATGTTCTCCGCGTCCTTCTCACCGTTGAAGTCGTTGTCCGCGGCGTCGTCGATGAGGACGAACTCGGTGTCCGGGTTGGCCTTGGCGGCCTCGACGGTCGCGGCCGACAGGTTGAAGCCGACGGTCACGATGGTGTTGCAGCCCTCGGAGACCATGGAGTCGATGTTCGGCGCGTAGTCGGTCTCGGAGTCCGACTGGGCCTCGGCGAACTCGCCGCCGAGCTCCTCGACCGCCTTCTTCGTGCCCTCGTAGCTGAGCTGGTTGAAGCTCTTGTCGTCGAAGCCACCCTGGTCCGAGACGATGCACGCCTTGTAGTCGATCGACTCGGCGGTGGTCTCCGTGCCACCGGCGCTCGAGGAGGCCTCGGGCTTCTCGTCGGGCGCGTTGCCACACGCCGCCAGCACCAGAGCCGTTGCGGTGGCCAGCACCGCGGCTCGCGTCACTCTCTTCACGTCGACACTCCTTGTCGCCACGCCTGTGCCGCCCGGTCCGGACGTCGTCGTCGCTGACGAATCTCCAGCGCCTGGTCGGCTGCTTACGCCGCACACTAGTCGTGGGTCGACGGCGGACGTTACCGCCGGGTACGCCGTCCGGGGCCTCGTTACGTATTCGGAATGTTGCAGGCCGTCGTTGCAGAGCCCGCCGTGAGGACCTCTTGACCCGGCGCTGACCGTGCGCGTCAGGCGTGCGCGTCAGGCGTGCGGGGCGGGACCGCCCGCGGGCGCCGACTGGGCACCCGCCAGGAGCGCGACCCGCGCGAGCACCCGGGCGCCGACCGCGATCGCCCGCTCGTCGATGACGAGGTCCCCGCGGTGCAGGTCGTAGGACCGGCCGCCGGGCGTTCGGGTCCCCAGCCGCGCCATCGCGCCGGGTGCGCGGGTGAGCAGCCAGGCGAAGTCCTCGCCACCGAGCGACTGCTCCGTCGGCACGACGGCGTCCGGGCCCAGGACGTCCCGGGCCGCCGCCTCGAGGAGCCGCGTCGCCGCGGGGTCGTTCTCCACCGGCGGGACGCCGCGCACGTGCTGCACCTCGACCTCGACCCCGTAGGGCGCGGTCACCGCCTCGACCGCCTCCCGCAGCACCGCGCCCGCCTCGTCCCACGCGCGCGCGTCGAGGCAGCGCAGCGTGCCGCGCAGCGTCCCGGTGCTCGGGATCGCGTTCCCCGCCGAGCCCGCGTGCACGCTGCCCCACGTGAGGTTGACGCCGGACCGCGGGTCCAACCGCCGGCCCAGCACCGCCGGCACCTGGGTCACCAGCTGGCCGAGCACGAAGACGACGTCGCCGGTCAGGTGCGGACGCGACGTGTGCCCGCCGTCGGACGTCACCGTGATCGTCACCGGGTCGGACGCCGAGGTGATGGGGCCGCTGCGCGAGCCGATGGTTCCGACGTCCACCCGCGGGTCGCAGTGCAGCGCGAACACCTGCGCCACGCCCTCCATGGCCCCGGCCGCCACGGCCGCCTCGGCGCCGCCGGGCTGGACCTCCTCCGCCGCCTGGAAGATCAGCCGGACGCCGGTCCGCAGCGCGTCCGTCAGCTCGGCCAGCACCAGGCCGGCGCCGAGCAGCGCCGTCGTGTGCACGTCGTGGCCGCAGGCGTGCGCGACGCCGGGCGCGGTGGACTCCCACGGCTCGCCGCACGTGTCGGCCACCGGCAGGGCGTCCAGGTCCGCCCGCAGCGCGATGCGCGGACGCCCGCTCGCCACCGTGCCAGGGCCGAGGTCGCAGACCAGGCCCGTGCCGGGCAGGAGCCGGGGCGCCAGGCCGGCGGCGGTCAGCCGGTCCGCGATGAGCTGGGTGGTCCGGCGCTCGGTGTTCGACACCTCGGGGTGGGCGTGCAGGTCGCGCCGGACGGCGACCAGCTCGTCGAGCAGGGCGTCGACGCGCGCGCGGACGCGGTCCGCGATCGCGCTCCCCGCCGGCTCAGCCACGTCCCGAGGTTATCTCCGCGCGGGCCCGCGGGTCCGTCGGCGTCCGGGACGTGTCAGAGCAGGTCGTCGCGGCCCGCCGCCCGCCAGCCGTCGACCGCGTCCTTCACCCGCTGCGCGTGCGCGCGCGTGGTGACCAGCAGCGCGTCCGGCGTGTCGACCACCACCGCGTCGGGCAGGCCCACGACCGCGACCGTCCGGCCGGCGGCGGGCACCACGAACGCGTCCGGCGCGTCGACCCGCAGCACGCCCGATGCGTCCCCGAGCGTCGCCGTCGGGAGCAGCGCCGCCAGCGAGGCGAAGTCCCCGACGTCGTCCCAGCCGAAGTCGCCCGGCACCGTGGCCACGCCGCCGGCGGCTGCCACCGGCTCGGCGATCGCGTGGTCGATCGCGATCTTCGTCAGCCCCGGCCAGACCCGCCCGAGGACCTCCTCGCGCGCCCCGGTGTCCCAGGCGCGGCCGATCTCGCGCAGGCCGGCCGCCAGCGGGGGCAGCTGCTCGGCCAGGTGGTCCAGGAGCACTGCCGCGCGCACGACGAACATGCCGGCGTTCCAGCGGAACCGGCCCGTGGCCAGGTACGCGGCCGCCGTCGTCGCGTCCGGCTTCTCCGTGAACCCGGCGGCGTGGTGCGCGCTCGGGGCGCCGTCGACCCCCAGCGGCTCGCCGGCCTCGATGTAGCCGAACGCCGTCGACGGTTCCGTGGCCGCGATGCCGATGGTCGCGACGTAGCCGGCGCGCGCGGCCGCCACCGCCTCCCGCACGGAGCGGGCGAACGCGGCGGCGCCGTCGATGACGTGGTCCGCCGCGAACGAGCCGAGCACGACGTCGTCGCCGTGCCGCTCGAGCAGCACGGCCGCGGCGAGCCCGATCGCCGCCATCGAGTCGCGCGGCGAGGGCTCGACGAGGAGCCGGCCGCGCGCGCCGTCGGCCGCCAGACCTGGGACCTGCCGGGCCACCTCGGCGGCGTGCCGTGTGCCGGTGACCACGACGACGCCGTCCGGGCCGGTGAGCGGCACCAGCCGGTCGACCGTCGCCTGCAGCAGCGTGCGACCCGAGCCCGTCAGGTCCAGCAGGAACTTCGGGTGGCCGGCCCGCGAGAGCGGCCACAGGCGCGTGCCCGCCCCGCCCGCCGGGACCACGGCGTGGAAGCCGGGGATGGGGCCGGGCGCGCCGGCCGCAACGTCGTCGTCGGACATGCCCGCCAGGCTAGTGGGCACCCGGTGGGCCCTCGGCGCACCAGTTGACCGCACGAACTACAGTCTGCTCATCGACAGGCGGGCGACGGTCGCCCGCCTCGGAAACGGAGGTCGCCCGTGCCCGAGGCACCCGCCGGCACCCTCTACCGGGGACGGGAGGGGATGTGGTCGTGGGTCGCCCACCGGGTGACCGGCTTCCTCATCTTCTTCTTCCTGCTGGTCCACGTGCTCGACACGTCGCTCGTGCGCGTGTCGCCCGAGGCGTACAACGCCGTCATCGGCACGTACAAGAACCCGATCATGGGCCTCGGTGAGGCCGGCCTGGTCGCGGCGATCACCTTCCACGCCTTCAACGGCATCCGGATCATGCTCGTCGACTTCTGGTCCAAGGGCACCCGGTACCAGCGCGTGATGCTGTGGGTCGTCGTCGGCCTGTTCGTCGTCACCATGGCGGGCTTCCTGCCGCGCCACCTCGGCCACGTCTTCGGGGGGAACTGATGACGGCGTCGACCATCGCTCCCCCGCGCAGCCCGCACCGCCGCAGCCCGCGCGCCAGCGGCCGCACCAACTACGAGCTGTATGGCTGGGTCTTCATGCGGGCCTCCGGCGTCCTGCTCGTCGTGCTGATCTTCGGCCACCTGTTCATGAACCTCGTCCAGGGCGACGGCATCAGCGCCATCGACTTCGGGTTCGTCGCCGGCAAGTGGGCGTCGCCGCTGTGGCAGGTCTGGGACCTCCTCATGCTGTGGCTCGCGATGATCCACGGCACCAACGGCATGCGGACCATCGTGAACGACTACACCGAGCGCACCGGCACGCGCGTCGTGCTGAAGGCGGTGCTCTACCTGGCGTTCACGGTCGTCGTCGTGCTCGGCACCCTCGTGATCTTCACGTTCGACCCGTGCCCGACGGACGCGCCGGCGAACCTGCTGCCCTCGTTCTGCACCGCCTGACGGCGGGGCGACCCGGGCGCGTCGTCGCTCCGCGCACCTCCACCTCACCCGGCCCATCCACGACGAAGGACTGACACCCCAGATGCAGACCCACTCCTACGACGTCGTGATCATCGGCGCCGGTGGCGCGGGCATGCGGGCGGCGCTGGAGGCCTCGCGCCGCGCCCGCACGGCCGTGCTGAGCAAGCTGTACCCCACCCGCTCCCACACCGGCGCGGCCCAGGGCGGCATGTGCGCCGCCCTCGGCAACACCGAGGAAGACAGCTGGGAGTGGCACACGTTCGACACCGTCAAGGGCGGCGACTACCTCGTCGACCAGGACGCCGCCGAGGTGATGGCCAAGGAGGCCGTCGACGCCGTCTACGACCTCGAGCACATGGGGCTCCCGTTCAACAGGACGCCCGACGGCAAGATCGACCAGCGCAAGTTCGGCGGCCACACCCGCAACCACGGCGAGGCGCCCGTGCGCCGGGCCTGCTACGCGGCCGACCGCACCGGGCACATGATCCTGCAGACGCTCTACCAGCAGTGCGTCAAGCAGGAGGTCGCGTTCTTCAACGAGATGTACGCGCTCGAGCTCCTGCTCACGGACGACCTCATGGGCGGCGAGATCCCGGAGAACACGCCGGTGCGGGTGTCCGGCGTCGTCGGCTACGACCTCACGACCGGCGAGACGCACGTCTTCCGCGCCAAGTCCGTCATCCTCGCCACCGGTGGCGCCGGGAAGATCTACAAGACGACGTCGAACGCCCACACGCTCACCGGCGACGGCATGGCGCTGGCCTACCGCAAGGGCATCCCGCTGGAGGACATGGAGTTCTTCCAGTTCCACCCGACGGGCCTGGCCGGCCTCGGCATCCTCCTGTCGGAGGCGGCGCGCGGCGAGGGCGCGATCCTGCGCAACTCCGAGGGCGAGCGCTTCATGGAGCGGTACGCCCCCACCATCAAGGACCTCGCGCCGCGCGACATGGTGGCCCGCGCGATGGCGAACGAGGTGCGCGAGGGGCGGGGGTGCGGCCCGAACAAGGACTACGTCCTGCTCGACCTCACCCACCTCGAGCCGGCGCACATCGACGCCAAGCTGCCGGACATCACCGAGTTCGCGCGGACCTACCTCGGCGTCGAGCCGTACACCGAGCCCGTGCCCGTCTACCCGACGGCGCACTACGCGATGGGTGGCGTGCCGACGACGATCCGGGGCGAGGTGCTGCGGACCAACACGGCCGTCGTCGACGGCCTGTACGCGGCGGGCGAGGTGGCCTGCGTCTCCGTGCACGGCGCGAACCGGCTCGGCACCAACTCCCTCCTCGACATCAACGTCTTCGGCAAGCGGGCGGGCATCGCCGCCGCCGAGCACGCGGCCACCGTCGACCTGGCCGACCTGCCGGACGCGCCCGACGCCGCCGTCGTCGCCCACCTCGAGCGGATGCTCGCCGGGTCCGGGGGCGAGCGGGTCGCCGACCTGCGCCGGGCCCTCCAGGAGTCGATGGACCTCGGCGCCCAGGTGTTTCGCACCGCCGAGTCCCTCACGCAGACGCTCACGGACATCCGCGAGCTGCGCGAGCGCTACGCGCAGGTGACGGTCCAGGACAAGGGACGCGCGTTCAACACCGACCTCATGGAGGCCGTCGAGCTCGGCTTCCTGCTCGACCTGGCGGAGGTCGTCGTGCTCGGCGCGCTCGCCCGGGAGGAGTCGCGCGGCGGCCACTTCCGCGAGGACTTCCCCAAGCGCGACGACGAGAAGTTCATGAAGCACACGATGGCGTACCTGCGCCCCGGGCCGGACGGCGTCGGGCGCGAGGTGCACCTGGACGCCAAGCCGGTGACAGTCACCCGGTACCAGCCGATGGAGCGGAAGTACTGATGGCGAACGAGATCGAGCCGGAGAAGGCGTCCGCCGAGGGCACGCCCGGGGGCGCCGCGCCGCGCGAGCCGCAGTCCGCCACCGCGGGTGGTGCGCCGGGGGGCGTCGGTGCCTTCGACGTGACCCTGCGGGTGCGGCGGTTCAACCCCGAGTCCGACGCCGGCGCGTACTGGGAGGAGTTCACCGTCCGTGCCAACCGCACGGACCGGGTCCTCGACGCGCTGCACACGGTGAAGTGGGAGGTCGACGGGTCGCTGACCTTCCGGCGCTCCTGCGCGCACGGCATCTGCGGCTCCGACGCGATGCGGATCAACGGCCGCAACCGGCTGGCGTGCAAGGTGCTCCTCAAGGACCTCGACCCGGCCAAGCCGATCACCATCGAGCCCATCAAGGGCCTGCCGGTGATCAAGGACCTGGTCGTGGACATGGAGCCGTTCTTCGCCTCCTACCGGGAGGTGATGCCCTTCCTCATCACGGGCCCCAACGCCCCGACGACCGAGCGGCGCCAGTCCCCGGAGGACCGCGCCCGGTTCGACGACACCACGAAGTGCATCCTGTGCGCCGCGTGCACGTCGTCGTGCCCGGTGTTCTGGAACGACGGCCAGTACTTCGGGCCGGCGGCCATCGTCAACGCGCACCGGTTCATCTTCGACAGCCGCGACGAGGGCGGCGCGCAGCGCCTGGAGATCCTCAACGACAAGGAGGGCGTCTGGCGCTGCCGGACGATCTTCAACTGCACCGACGCGTGCCCCCGCGGCATCGAGGTGACGAAGGCGATCCAGGAGGTCAAGCGCGCCCTGATCACGCGCGCCTTCTGACCCCTCCTCCCGTCCCCGACCCCACCACCCACCCACACGTCCCGCAAAGTGGAGCGAACCCGTCGCGACACGCTGGCGTGT
>JAEWYD010000068.1 GCA_023462275.1 Actinomycetes bacterium | reverse complement strand
GCTCGGGGCCGCCGAGTACGCGCTCGACGCCGCGGACCCCTTGCGCCGCCGGGCTCGCACGGCCGCCGAGGCCCTGGCGGCCGCCGGTCGCGAGGTCGACGGGTTGCTCGTGGTCGACAACTGCGAGCACCTCCTGGACGCGGTGGCCGACGTCGTCGCGCAGCTCGTCGCGGCCGGACCCGACCTGCGCGTGCTGGCGACGAGCCGGGCGCCGCTCGGCGTCGTCGGCGAGGCCGTGCACCCGGTCGCCACCCTGCCCGACGAGGACGCCCTGCAGCTCCTTCGCAGCCGCGCCCAGGCCGCCCGCCCGTCCCTGGCCTGGGACGACGCGACGGCCCTGCGGTTGTGCCACGCCCTGGACAACCTGCCGCTGGCGCTCGAGCTCGCCGCGGCGCGCCTGCGGGCGATGCCGCTGGAGGAGGTGCTGGCGGGCGTCGGGCACCGGTTCGCCCTGCTCGACAACGCCCTGCGCGGCCTGCCCGACCGGCACCGGGGCCTGTGGGCGATGGTCGACTGGAGCTGGGCGCTCCTGGACCCGCGCGAGCGCGCCCTGCTGCGGGACCTCGCCGCCGTCCCGGCGCCCTTCACCGCCGACCTCGCCGCCGCCGTCGCCACCGACGGCGACGCCCGCAGCGCTCTCGCCGCCCTCGTGGAGCAGTCGCTGCTGGTCCTCGACGAGCCTGCCGACGGCGGCCCGGCCCGCTACCGCATGCTCGAGACGGTGCGGGAGTACGGCGAAGCGCGGCTGGCCGAGCTGGGGGACGCCGCGCGCGACGGCGTCCTCGAGCGCCTGGCCCGGTGGGCCGAGCCCACGGCGCGGGACGCCCGGCGACGGTCGCTCGGCGCGGGACAGGTCGCCGCGCTCGCCGAGCTGGCCGTGGACGACGACACCTACCTCGCCGTCCTGCGTTGGGCGGTCGCCCGGGGCCGGGACCGCGAGGCGTTCGCGATCGCGGCGGGCCTGTTCCAGCTGTGGACCCTGCGGGGCCTGCACACCGAGATCGTGCCGTGGGTGCGCCGCCTGCTCCGCGTGGACGACCTCCCGGGCCGGACGGCGTTCTGGGCGGCCCTGCGCACGGACGAGCCCCCGGTCCACCTCGACGACGCCGGGACGCTCACCGTCGGAGGCGCGTTCACCGCCGCGATGGCCCACGACATGCGGGCGGCGGCGCTCGCGCTGCGGCTGGCGCGCGCGGTGCTCGCGCGGGGGGAGGGCGAGGGGCCGGACGACGTCGGGCACCGCACCGCCGCGCTCGCCGAGATGGTGCTGCAGCTGCACCCGCCGGCCGGCCGCGGGGAGCTGGCGACCGCCGACCGCCTCGTCGACGACCCCGACCCGTACCTGCGCGGCGTCGGTCACTTCTTCCGCGCCTCCATCCTGGAGAACCGGGGGGACGCCGCGGCGGCACACGTCGACGCCGTCGCCGCCTACCGCTGGTTCGAGGAGGTCGGCGACCGCTGGGGCATGGGCGCGGCCGCCCAGGCGGTGGGGCAGTGGACCGCCGAGCGCAACGGGCCGGCCGCTGCCGAGGCCGAGCACTGGCTGGACCTGGGCATCGAGCACCTGGCCGCCATCGGCGCCGAGGAGGACGCGCGGGCTCTCGCGGTGATCCGGGACACCCATCGCGCGCGGCGCGGGCTGACCGAGGCGCGCACCGCGCTCGAGGAGACGGCCGCGACGGCGTCGGGCTTCGAGCGGTGCCAGGCGCTGGTCGGGCTCGCGGTGCTGGCGCTGGCGCAGGGCCGCGCGGACGACGCCGTGGCGCTCGCCGAGGACGCCGCCCGCACCGCCCGGGCGGAGGTGGTGGCGCTGCCCCAGGCGCTGATCTACGTGGAGTCGGTCGCGGCGGTGATCCTCGTGCGCGCCGGGCGGGACGTCGGCGACCTGCTCCAGGCGGCCGCGTCGCTCGCCCTCGGTCTCTCCGACATGCCCGTGCTCGGGATCGCGGCCGTCGCCCACGCCGACCTCGCCGCGCACCGGGGCGAGCCCGGGCGGGCGCTCGAGCTGTGGGCCCTCGGCACACGCCTCGGCGCGCGCATGGCCGGGATCCTCGGCACGAGCCTCGCGCTCGAGGCTCAGCCGGTCTTCCCCGACGGCGCCGCCCGGGCGGCCGCGCTCGACGCCGCCCGCGAGCTCTCCGTCAACGACGCCGTGGCCCGGCTCCGCGCGCTCCTGCCCTGACGCCCGGCGCCATCGACCTCCGAGCGCCGGACCAACGTTGGGTTTCTGGAATTGCTTTCCGCGGAAAGCAATTCCAGAAACCCAAGGTCGGTTGGTTGGTGCGGCTCAGGGCCTCGGAGCGCCTCAGAGCTTGCGGCGGTAGGCGCGCATGGCGAGCGGCATGAAGATCGCCACCAGCGCGGCGCACCAGCCCAGCGTCCACGCGATGTCGGACGCGACCGGCCCGCCCACGAGCAGCCCGCGCATCGCGCCGACCAGGTGCGTCAGCGGGTTGCCGTGCACGAAGCCCTGCATCCAGCCGGGCAGGCTGTCGGCCGGCACGAACATCGCCGAGGCGAACGTCAGCGGCATGACCAGCAGGAACATGATTCCCTGCACCGCGCCGGAGGTCCGGGCCTTCATGCCGACGAACACCGACATCCACGACAGGCACAGCGCGAACAGGACGCCGAGCGCACACGCCGCGAGCAGGGCCGGGACGGAGGTACCGATGCGGAAGCCCATCGCGTACCCCACGGTGAGGGTGGATACCGTCACGATCACGTACCGGACGACGTCGCCCAGCACGGCGCCCAGCAGCGGCGCCGAGCGCGGGATGGGCAGCGCCCGGAACCGGTCGAAGATGCCCTTCTCCAGGTCGGTGTTGAGGTTGACCCCGATGGCGATGCCCGCCGTCGCGATGGACTGGGCGAGGATGCCGGGCAGCAGGAACTGCAGGTAGTCCGCCGTCGAGCCGGCCACCGCGCCGCCGAACGTGTAGACGAAGATCAGCAGGAAGATCGCCGGCTGGATCGTCACGTCGATGAGCGCCTCGGGTGTGCGCCAGGTCTTGATGAGCGAGCGGCGCGCGAGTGCCGCCGAGTGGCGGACCAGCGCGAAGGGACGCGGTGCGCGCAGGGCTGCTGTCGGGCCGGCGTCGGGCAGACCAGCGGGCGAGCCGGTCGGGCCGGCGAGGGCCGCGGCGTCGGGCAGGGCACGGGTGACGGTCATCAGGCCACCTCCTCGATCTCGTCGGCCGCGGGGCGACCGGTCAGCGTGAAGAACACCTCGTCCAGGCTGGGCAGGTGCAGGGAGAGCTCGGTGACGGCGATGCCGGCACCGGCGAGGCGCGCGACCGCCTCCGTGAGCGCGGCGTCGCCCGCGACGGGCACCGCGAGGACGCCGCGGTCGGTGCGCTCCGGCTCCGCCCCAGCGACCCCCCGCAGGACCGCAGCGGTCGCGTCCAGGTCCGCGGCCGACGTCGGGCGCACGCTGAGCGTCTGCCCGCCCACGACGCGCTTGAGGCCGTCCGGGGTGTCGTGCGCGATGACCTGGCCGTGGTCGATGACGGTGATGGCGTCCGCGAGCGCGTCCGCCTCCTCGAGGTACTGGGTGGTGAGGAGCACCGTCGAGCCGGCGGCCGTGAGCGAGCGGACCACGTCCCACATGCCGTCGCGCTTGGCCGGGTCGAGGCCCGTCGTTGGCTCGTCGAGGAAGATCACCTCGGGGCGGCCGACCAGGCTCGCCGCCAGGTCGAGGCGCCGGCGCATGCCGCCGGAGTAGGTCTTGGCCATGCGGTCGGCGGCCTCGGTGAGGTCGAACCACTCGAGGAGCTCCGCGGCGCGGGCCCTGGCCTCGGCGCGGGACAGGTCGAGCAGGGTGCCGAACAGGGTCAGGTTCTGGCGGCCGGTGAGGTCCTCGTCGACCGAGGCGTACTGGCCGGTCAGGCCGATGGTGCGGCGCACCCGCTCGGGGTGCCGGACGACGTCGTGCCCGCCCACGCGGGCGGTGCCGGCGTCGGGCCGCAGGAGGGTGGCCAGGACCCGGACGGCGGTGGTCTTGCCCGCGCCGTTCGGTCCGAGCACACCGAGGACGGCGCCGCGCGGCACCGCGAGGTCCACGCCGCGCAGGGCGCGGGTGCTGCCGAAGCTCTTGACGAGGCCCTCGGCCTCGATCATCAGATCGTTCATGCCCCCGAGCCTGCGGCCCCGACCTGACACCCCACCGACACGCCACCGACACGGCACCGATGCCGACGGCCGCGGTCAGGCGGTGCGGCGCACCCGGCGGGTGGCGACGACCACGAGGACGACGCCGGCCGCCGCCTCGACGGTCCACACGGCCAGATTCCGGGGCGACCGCGCGAACCCCAGGTACGGCCCACCGACGACGTAGAGCGCCGCCTCCGCGACGGGCGCCGCCGCCAGCAGTCCGGCGAGCGCCGCCGACCGACGCCGCACGGCCAGGCCCGCGACCAGGCCCGCCGCCGCGCCCGCGACCAGGCCGATCGACAGCCACGGCCGGCCGCCGGGCACGCCCAGAACAAACGTCCCGAAGAACCGGCGGTACGCCTCGAGGACGACCCGCGCCGTCGGCGTGCTCGGGTCGAGCTCCATCTGGGACCGGTCCGCCGCCGCGCCGACGCCCAGGAGGTCGTAGAAGCCGAGCACCATCCCGGCCGCCGTCGCTGCCCCTGCGGCGGCCGCGGCGGCCAGCGGCCGGCGGCCGACCCACGCGCGCCGCAGGACGACGACCGCGGCACCGGCGGGCAGCAGCACGTACGGCGCCGCGACGTTCCCCAGCCAGAAGACCTGGGCGTCGTCCGGCGCCGGGAGGTGCGCCGTCAGCCACCCATACGCGAACCCGGCGAGGGCGAGCAGGGGGATGACGACCGCGAGGCGCGCCGACGCCGGGCCCTCAGGATGAGGCGCCCGGGGCGCGCGCGCATGGTCGGCGTCGGCGGCGCGTGTCAGGTTCGGCACGCGCGCCATTATGCGGAAGGTCAGGCGGTGACGCGGCGCCCTCTCGACGTGACCTTCGCCCACAGCTCCTTGGCGCGGCGCTGGTTCTCGGGCTTCGCGGCCTCGCGGCGCACGATCTGCCACGCCTTGGCGACGATCGCGGACTTCACCATGCCTCGGATGAGCTTCGCCATGTCGTCGTCTCCTGTCCTCGACGGGGACTTCGACGCTACGTGGGTGGCGCAGATGCGGCGACCGGACGACGTCGGACGGCCGGCCCGCCGGGCACGCGGGAATGCCTCGCCGCGCGAGCGGTTGACGCCCCCATGACCACCATCGGACTCATCGGCTCCGGCCACATCGGCTCCCAGCTCGCGCGCCTCGCCGTGGCGAACGGCTACGACGTCGTGCTGAGCAACTCCCGCGGGCCGCACACCCTGGTCGACCTCGTGGACGAGCTGGGCGACCGCGCCCGCGCCGGCACCCCGCAGGAGGCGGCGGAGGCCGCGGACCTCGCCGTCGTGACCATCCCGCTGCACGCCATCGGGACCGTCCCGGCCGAGCCGCTCGCCGGCAAGGTCGTGATCGACACCAACAACTACTACTGGCAGCGCGACGGCCACATCGCCGAGCTCGACGACGAGAGCACCACGTCCGCGGAGCTCCTCCAGCGGCACCTGGCCGAGTCCGTCGTCGTGAAGGCCTTCAACCACATCACCGCGGCGGACCTCACCGAGCACGCGGCGCCGTCCGGCACGCCGGGCCGCCGGGCGCTCGTGGTGGCCGCCGACGACGCCGACGCCCGCCGCGCCGTCGCGCAGCTCATCGACGCGTTCGGGTTCGACACGGTCGAGCTCGACAGCCTCGCCGAGGGCTGGCGCATCCAGCCGGACACCCCCGGCTACGGCCCGCGCCGCACCGCGGACGAGCTGCGCGCCGACCTGGCCGCCGCGCGCCGCCGTCGGGACGCCGTCGCCC
>JAEWYD010000067.1 GCA_023462275.1 Actinomycetes bacterium | reverse complement strand
GGGGTGGGGGGGTTGGGGTTAGGAGGACGGCCGGGGGAAGGAGCGGCGGGGGCGCCAGACGCCGTCGTCGCCGTGCTCGTAGACCTGCAGGGCCTCCACCCGGTACCGGGCCTCGAACCCGGCCAGCTCCGCGAACGCGCGGTCGAGGGCGTCGTCGGGCACGTCGTGCGCGACGGTGACGTGCGGGTGGTAGTTGAACCGCAGCGGCTGGTCCAGCGGCCCGGACCGCACCGTGCGCTCGAGCCGCTCGCACTCGGAGATGCCCTGCACGACCTGCACGAACACCACGTCCGACACCGGCCGGAACGTCCCCGTGCCGCGCAGGTGGACGGTGAAGGGCCGGTGCGCCCGCCCGACGTCGGCCAGGTGGTCGTCCACCGCCGCGACGGCGTCCGCGTCGACCACCGTCGGCCCGAGCAACGTCACGTGCGGCGGGATCGCCCCGGCGAGCGGGTCCCCGAAGCCGGCTCGCGCGGCCTGCAGCGCCGGCCCGTACGGGGCCGGCACCTCCAGGGCCACGCCGATGCGGACCTGGTTCTCCCCTCGCTCGGGGAGCCTCACGCCCGCGCCTCCCGTCCGGGCAGCAGCCCGACGCCGTCGCGCACCCTCGCCAGGGTCGTCCGAGCCACCGCGCGGGCCTTCTCCGCGCCCTCGGCCAGCACCTCGTCGAGGGTCTCGGGCTGCTCCAGGTAGCCGAGCACCCGCTCGCGGAACGGCGCGACCGCCTCGACGACGACGTCGGCCAGGTCCTTCTTGAGGTCGCCGTACCCCTTGCCGGCGTACGCGCCCTCCAGGTCCTCGATCGTCCGCCCGCTGAGGGCCGAGTAGATCGACAGGAGGTTGGCGATGCCCGGCTTGGCGGCGGGGTCGTAGCGGATCTCGCGCTCGGTGTCCGTCACGGCCGACCGGATGCGCTTGGCGACCACCTTCGGGTCGTCGAGCATCTCGATGATGCCGTTGGGCGACGACGCGGACTTGCTCATCTTCGACGTCGGGTCCTGCAGGTCGTAGATCTTCGCGGTGCTGCGCACGATGTGCGCCTCGGGCACCACGAACATCTCCCCGAACCGCGCGTTCATCCGCTGCGCGAGGTCCCGCGTGATCTCCAGGTGCTGGCGCTGGTCCTCACCGACGGGCACGAGCGCGGCGTCGTACAGCAGGATGTCCGCCGCCATGAGGATCGGGTACGTGAACAGGCCGACGTTCGTGCTCTCGGCGCCGGCCTTTGCCGACTTGTCCTTGAACTGCGTCATGCGGGACGCCTCGCCGTAGCCGGTGTGGCACGACAGCACCCACGACAGCTCGGCGTGCTCCGGCACGTGGCTCTGCACGAACAGCACGGAGCGCGCGGGGTCGACGCCGGCGGCCAGGTACTGCGCGGCGGTCCGGCGGGTGCGCTCGCGGAGCCGCTCCGGCTCGGGCGCGACGGTCAGTGCGTGCAGGTCCGCGACCATGTAGTACGTGTCGTAGTCGTCCTGGAGAGCCACCCAGTTGACCAGTGCCCCGAGGTAGTTGCCGAGGTGCAGGGAGTCCGACGTGGGCTGCATGCCGGACAGGATTCTGGGGCGGTCTGACTGGGGCATGGGGGCATTCTGGCAGGAGTCGGGAGCAGGGCGGGACACGCGCGCGGTCAGCGGGCCCGACGTCGTCAGGTCGCCTCGTCGTCGAACGGCACCGGACTGCCGGCCGCCACCGCGGGCCGCCGGGCCGGCGTCGGCTCCACGAGCGTGTCCGCGAGCGCCTCGCGCACGATCCGGCGCGGGTCGTAGCGGCGGGGGTCCAGGGCGGTCCAGTCGACGTCGTCCTCGCCGAGCTCAGCGGCCAGCCGCGTCCGCCCGCTGGCGACGGTGCCGCGGAGCGCGCGCACCCAGCGCGCGAGCTGCTCGGCGTACCCGGGCAGGCGCTCCGGCCCGACGACGACGGCGGCGATCACGAGCAGGACGACCAGCTCCGCGCCGTTGACGCCGAACACGTCAGCCCTGCCCGCCGCTGGGCACCTCGGTGAGCACGACCCGGATGTCGCGCTGCTCGCCGTCGTCCGTGCGCACCGTGAGGGTCACGGCATCGCCCGGGGCCTTCGCCCGGATGGCGACGATGAGCTCGTCGGGTGCGGTCACGGGCCGGCCGTCGACGGCGAGGATCACGTCGCCGGCGGCGATGCCTGCGCGGTCGGCGGGGCCGTCGGGGGTGACGGGCTGCTGCTGGCCCTGCGCCTCGGTCGCGACGCGCACGCCCTCCCCGACGTACCGGGTGTCGAGGAGCGCCCCGATGGCCGGGTAGGTCGCGTGGCCGGTCTCGATGAGCTGCTCGGCCGTGCGGCGCGCCTGGTTGGACGGGATCGCGAAGCCCAGGCCGATGTTCCCGCCGGTCTGCGTGCCGGGCGGCTGCGCGATGGCCGAGTTGATGCCGATCACCTCGCCGTCGGCGTTGACGAGCGGGCCGCCGGAGTTGCCGGGGTTGATGGCCGCGTCGGTCTGGATCGCGTTGATGAACGCGGTCTCCTCGGCGTCGCCGGCGGTCACCGGGCGGTTGAGGGCCGAGACGATGCCCTCCGTCACGGTGCCCTGCAGTCCCAGGGGCGCGCCGATGGCGACCACGCGCTGGCCCACGACGACGGCGTCGGAGTCGCCGAGCGCCAGGGGGGTGAGTCCGTCGCGGTCCACCTTGATGACGGCGAGGTCGTAGTCGCCCGTGCGGCCCACGAGCTCGGCGGGCGCCTCGCTGCCGTCCGCGAAGACGACGGAGATCTCGCCGCCGTCCGCGGCCGCGGACACGACGTGGTTGTTGGTCAGGATGTAGCCGTCGGGCCGCAGCACGAACCCGGACCCGGTGCCGGCCACCGTGTCGCTGCGCACCTCGATGGCCACGACGCTGGGCAGCACGGCGTCGGCGATGGCGGCCACGCCGGTGAGCTCGGCGTCGTCGGACCCGTGCGCGACGACGGGCAGCGCGGCGTCCTGCGGACGCCCGTCGCCGTCGAGGAGGCGCTCGGCGCCGACC
>JAEWYD010000066.1 GCA_023462275.1 Actinomycetes bacterium | reverse complement strand
GTCCGCGCCTGCTCCTCCCACCGGCGGCCGAGCCCGCCGCGTCGCCCGTCGCGGGTGATGTCACCCCCCGCCCGGAGACCCGGTCCCTGCTCGCGCCCGTGACGGCGGCGGCCTGGGCG
This sequence comes from Actinomycetes bacterium, assembly GCA_023462275.1. Taxonomy (GTDB): domain Bacteria; phylum Actinomycetota; class Actinomycetes; order Actinomycetales; family Cellulomonadaceae; genus Actinotalea. The sequence continues at coordinate 7,514 of JAEWYD010000066.1, read as the reverse complement.
GTGCCCGGCCGCGGGACGGCGGAGGGGACGGACGTCGGACCGCTCCCGGACCCGGAGCGCCTGTGCGGCGCCGTCGTGGTCGCGGCCGTGGAGGCCCTGCGCAGCAGTCGGCCGCTGACGCAGCTCGCGCGCTGGGTGAGCCCGGCGGTATACGAGGCGCTCTCGCGGGCCGCGCGTCCCTCGCCGGTGGGCAGGCCGCGCGCCGTGGTCGTGCGTGGGGTGCGGGTCTGCCGGGTCGGCCCGCAGGTCGCGGAGGGGTCGGCCGTCGTGCACGACGGCGAGCGCGTGCGCGCGGCAGCGGTGCGGCTGGAGGTCCACCGCGGGTCCTGGCGCGCCACCGTCCTGCAGATCGGCTGACCGCCACGGCGCCCGTTCCGCGGTGCGCCGCCAGAACAGCGGAGCGGGGGGGGGGGGGGGGGCCCCCCCCCCCGCGCTCCTCGTCCGTCAGCGGACGCCGGTCAGGCGTCGTTCTTGCCGTGGCAGACCTTGTACTTCTTGCCCGAGCCGCACGGGCACGGCGCGTTTCGGGCCGTCCCCGGGAACGTCTGGCCATCCTTCTCGGCGGCCACCGCGCCGCCCGAGCCGGACGTCGTCGTGGCCGGTCGGGCGTCACCGTCGACCGACGGCGCGGAGTACGAGAGCGGGACGCGTCGCTCCGGCCCGTCGAGGCCCTTCGCGATCAGCGACGGCACCGCCTGTCGAGGCTGAGCCGGGCCACCCTTGCGGGCGCCGCCGGCGGGCGCGGACGCGGTGGGAGCCGCCTCGGACTCGGCGGCCGCCGCACCATCGCCGCCCTGAGCCGACGAGCCGTCCTCCGCCGGGGACCCGGCGGCCTGCGCGGGCGTCGCCGCCTCGGCCGCCGCACCCTCCCCCGCCTCGGTGACCTTCACCTCGAGGTTGTACAGGTAGGTGACCGAGTCCTCCTTGATGCCGTCCATCATCGCGTTGAACAGCTGGAAGCCCTCGCGCTGGTACTCGATCAGCGGGTCGCGCTGCGCCATCGCCCGGAGGCCGATGCCGTCCTTCAGGTAGTCCATCTCGTACAGGTGCTCGCGCCACTTGCGGTCCAGCACCGAGAGGACGACGCGCCGCTCGAGCTGGCGCATGTTCTCCTCGCCGAGCAACTCCTCGCGCGCCTCGTAGGCGTGGCGGGCGTCGGAGAGCAGCTCGGTGACGAGCAGCTCGGAGGTGAGGCGCGTCCGGCCGCCTGCCTCCTCGACGACCTCGTCGGGCGTGATCGACACCGGGAAGACGAGCTTGAGCGCCGTCCACAGCTGGTCGAGGTCCCACTCCTCCGGGCGGCCCTCGACCGTGGCCTCGGACACATACCCCGTGACGACGTCGGCGACGAAGAGCTGGATCTGCTCCTGCATGTCCTCGCCCTCGAGGACGCGCCGACGCTCGGTGTAGATCACCTCGCGCTGACGGGACATGACGTCGTCGTACTTGAGGACGTTCTTGCGGATCTCGAAGTTGCGGGCCTCGACCTGCGACTGGGCGCTCTGGATGCTGCGGCTCACGATCTTCGACTCGAGCGGCATGTCGTCCGGGAACGCAGCACGGTTCATCAGCGACTCGGCCATGCTCGAGTTGAAGAGCCGCATCAGGTCGTCCTGCATCGACAGGTAGAAGCGGGACTCGCCCGGGTCGCCCTGACGGCCGGACCGGCCGCGCAGCTGGTTGTCGATGCGCCGGGACTCGTGGCGCTCGGTGCCGAGGACGTAGAGGCCACCGAGGTCGACCACCTCGTCGTGCTCGGCCGCCGACGCCTCGCGGGCCGCCTCGAGGGCATCCGGCCAGGCGGCCTCGTACTCCTCCGCGTTCTCGGCCGGGTCCAGCCCGCGCTCGGCGAGCGCCTGCACGGCCATGAACTCGGCGTTGCCGCCGAGCATGATGTCCGTACCGCGACCGGCCATGTTGGTGGCGACCGTGACGGCGCCCTTGCGGCCCGCCTGCGCGACGATCGACGCCTCGCGCGCGTGCTGCTTCGCGTTCAGCACCTCGTGCGGGACGCCCATGCGCCGCAGCATCTGCGACAGCTTCTCGGACTTCTCGACGCTGACCGTGCCGACGAGGACCGGCTGGCCGGCGGCGTGGCGCTCGACGATGTCGTCGACCACTGCCTTGAACTTTGCGTCCTCGTTCTTGTAGACGAGGTCCGGCTGGTCCTTGCGGATCATCGGCTTGTTCGTCGGGATCGGCACGACGCCGAGCTTGTACGTGCTCATGAACTCGGCGGCCTCGGTCTCGGCCGTACCGGTCATACCCGCCAGCTTGTCGTAGAGCCGGAAGTAGTTCTGCAGCGTGATCGTGGCGAGGGTCTGGTTCTCCGCCTTGATCTGCACGCCCTCCTTGGCCTCGATGGCCTGGTGCATGCCCTCGTTGTAGCGGCGGCCGGGCAGCATGCGGCCCGTGTGCTCGTCCACGATCAGCACCTCACCGGAGAGGACGACGTAGTCCTTGTCGCGGTGGAACAGCTCCTTGGCGCGGATGGCGTTGTTGAGGAAGCCGATGAGCGGCGTGTTCAGCGACTCGTAGAGGTTCTCGATGCCGAGGTAGTCCTCGACCTTCTCGATGCCCGGCTCGAGCACGCCGATCGTGCGCTTCTTCTCGTCGACCTCGTAGTCGACGTCCGCGGTCAGTCGCTGCACGACCTTCGCGAACTCCGAGTACCACTTGTTCGCGTCCCCGGCCGCCGGGCCGGAGATGATGAGCGGCGTCCGCGCCTCGTCGATGAGGATGGAGTCGACCTCGTCGACGATCGCGAAGTTGTGGCCCCGCTGCACGAGCTCCTCGGGCCGCCACGCCATGTTGTCGCGCAGGTAGTCGAAGCCGAACTCGTTGTTGGTGCCGTACGTGATGTCCGCGGCGTACTGCGTGCGGCGCTCCTCCGGCGTCTGCCCGACGACGATGCAGCCCGTCGTCAGCCCCAGGAAGCGGAACACGCGACCCATGAGGTCGCTCTGGTACGTGGCGAGGTAGTCGTTGACCGTGACGACGTGCACGCCCTTGCCGGAGAGGGCGTTGAGGTAGGCCGGCGCGGTCGCGACGAGGGTCTTGCCCTCACCGGTCTTCATCTCGGCGATGTTGCCGAGGTGCAGGGCCGCCCCACCCATCAGCTGCACGTCGAAGTGCCGCTGGCCGAGGGTCCGCCGGGCCGCCTCCCGCACCGCCGCGAACGCCTCGGGCAGCAGGTCGTCCAGCGTCTCGCCGTCCGCCAGGCGGGCCTTGAACCGGTCCGTCTCCTCGCGCAGCTCGGCGTCCGTGAGGACGCTGAAGGCGTCCTCCAACGCGTTCACCTGCTCGGCGACGCCCGCGAGCTTCTTCAGGACACGACCCTCGCCGATGCGAAGGACTCTGTCGAGGACACTAGGCACGCGTTGCTCCCGCTCATCGGCTGCCCGCGCCGGACGGCGTCGGGCCCAGCCCGCTCCCGTGCGGCCGAGCGCACGGCACCGAGCAGACCACGGACCATCGTAGGCGAGGCGCCCCGGCGTCCCGACACCCGCCCACGGGCCGATCTGGCGCGTTCGCGCAGAGCCGAGCGCTCAGCGGGTGCGCGGACTCAGCGGGTGCGCCGGCGAAGCGGGTGCGCCGGCGAAGCGGACGGGGTGCCGCCCTCACGCGCCCGCTGACGCGGCCGCCAGCGCCGCGACGAGGTCCCCGCGCGCCTCGCCCGACACCGCGACCTCGTCCAGACCCAGCCAGTCGGCCAGCAGGGACAGCTCGTCGGCCAGCTCCGGCACCGTCTCCGCCGGCGCACCGGGCTCGAGGTGCGCGCCCTGGACGAGCAGGCGGCCGGCGGGCCGGTCCGCCTTCAGGTCGACGCGCGCCGCCATGTGCTCCCCGAGCAGGAAGGGCAGCACGTAGTAGCCGTGCACCCGCTGGTGCGCGGGCGTGTAGATCTCGATGCGGTAGCGGAGGCCGAACAGCTCCTCGAGGCGTCGACGCTCGAACACGAGCGGGTCGAACGGGCTCAGCAGCGCCCGCCCGGACCCGCGGCGGGGCAGCGTCGCGTCGCGGTGCAGGTAGACCGGCCGCCGCTCCCACCCGCGCACGCGCACGGGCCGGAGCGTCCCGGCGTCCACCAGGTCGGCGACCGCCGGCCGCACGCGGGGCAGCTTGACGCGGAAGTAGTCGCCGAAGCACTCGGCCGTCCCGACGCCGTGCGCGCGGGCACCGATCTCGACGAGCGCCCGCACCGCGTCGTCGTCGGCGGGCTCCGGGAGCGCCAGCACGTGCGGCGGCAGGACGCGCTCGGTGAGGTCGTAGCAGCGCTCGAACGCCGCGTTGCGGCGGGCGGCCGTGATCTCACCGGTGAAGAAGAGGAACTCCAGGACGCGCTTGGCCACCGTCCAGTTCCAGCCCCAGCCCGTCTTCTGGCGCGGGTGCTCGGCCTCGAACTCGACCTGGACCTCGCGGGCGGTCACCGGCCCGCGCTCGCGGACGAGCTCGCGGACCTCCGCGACGATCGCGCTGTGCCGCATCGGCACCTCGGCGATGGTCCCCCACGCCTGGTCGAGGTAGGCGCGACGCCGCCAGCCCAGCAGCCGGTACGTCTCGGGAGGGACGTACGACGCCTCGTGCGCCCAGGTCTCCACGAGCCGCCGCGGCGCCCGGCCCGACGCGCGGTCCAGCAGCCCGACGTCGTACGGCCCGACGCGCGAGAACGTGGGCACGAGGTGGGCCCGGGCGAGCACGTTCACCGAGTCGATCTGCAGGACGCCCAGCCGGTCGACGACCTGCTGCAGCGCCCGCATGCCGCCCCCGCCGTCCCGCCGACGCCGGTCCAGGCCCTGGGCGCGCAGGGCCACGCGGCGCGCCTGCGACAGGCTCAGCTCCTCCAGCACCCGGCCATCCTGGCGCCCGGCACCGACATCGGACCGGGCCGCCACGCGCACGAGCGGTGGAGGGTCCAGACCGGATGCATCCAGAACCCTCCACCGCTCGTCAGGTCGCGGCCGGCGGCTACACCGCTCGGGCGGTCGGCGCGGCTACCGGCGTGTCGAGCCGGATGACGCCGTAGCTCCACCCACGGCGGCGGTAGGCGACCGACGGGAGCGCCGTCTCGGCGTCGATGAAGAGGAAGAAGTCGTGGCCGACCATCTCCATCTCGTACAACGCGTCGTCGAGGGTCATCGGCTGCGCGCTGTGCAGCTTCTCGCGGATCACGATCGGCGAGTCGCCCAGCACCGTCTCGATGGCGCCGTCGGGACCGGCGACGGGCGCGTCGACGGTCGTCCCGTCGTCCGTCGCGCCGACCACGCCCTCCTCGGCGTGGACCTCGATCGGCGACACCACCGCGGGCTTGTGGTGGTCCTTGCGGCGGTCGCGGGCCCGCCGCAGCCGCTCCATGAGCTTCGTGGTCGCGACGTCGAGGGCGGCGTACGGGTCGTCCGCGCGCGCCTCGGCGCGCACCACGGGCCCCTTGCCGAGGACGGTCAGCTCGACGCGTTCGCAGATCTCGGACAGCCGTGGGTTCTTCTCGTGGGTGACCTCGACGTCGATCCGCTGCGCGCGCGGCGCGAGCTGAGCGACCTTGGCGAGCTTGTCCTCGACGTGCCGGCGGAACCGCTCGGGAACCTCGGTGTGGCGTCCGACGACGACGATCTCCATGGCTGACCTCCAGAGGATGGGACGGGTAGCCCGTCCGGGCGGGAACCTGGTCGACTCACAGGGGCGATGCCGGGCACCACCTCCTCCCGCCGGGGTCCGCACCCGCGGGGCCCGCCGGATCGTCGATCCGGCTGCACCCGAGGTACAGCTCCATGACCCGACGGTAACCCCGTTCCCCGGGACTCGGAAGGTCCGGCGCGGCGGGTTTCACCCGCCGGTAACACCGCCGCGCCGGATCGGCCGCACTAGCCGGCCAGGGTCACCGAGAAATCACCCGCGCCCGCCTCGAGCGCGAAGTCGGCGCTCACGCCGCGGGCCGTGACGCGGTAGTCGCCGAGCCACCCGTGCACGGCGACGCGGCCCTCGTCGTCGGTCCGCAGCGCCGTCGGCTCCAGCCACCACTGGCCCTTGATCAGGCCCTTGAGCGCGTGGTACGCGGGCTTCGGCGTCCCGTCGCGGCGCACGAAGCCGCCGGGCGCGCCGAGCCACATCCCGTCGTCGGACAGGCCCCAGTAGGTGATGTTCTGCACCGCGGGGTGCGACAGCAGCGTGCGGTAGTGGCGGACCACCTCGTCCGCCTGCCGCTCCTCCCCCTCCGGGGTGCTGGGCCAGTCGGGGATCTGGTAGTCGTTCAGGTCGTGGATCTCGGGCGGCATGACGTGTCCGGAGAGCAGGGTCGACTCGGTGAAGTGGATCGGCAGGCCGTACCGGGAGAACCGCTCGAGCGTCGCCAGGGTCCGGTCCTCGCCCCAGTAGCCCTGGTGCATGTGGCTCTGCAGGCCGAGCACGTCGATCTCGATGCCCGCCTCGAGGACGCCCTCGATCAGGCACTCGTACGCGGTCGACATGTCGAAGTCGTTGAGCAGCAGGGTGACGTTCGGGTTCGTCGCCCGCGCCTCCTCGAAGGCCATCCGGATCATGTGGATGCGGCCCTTGGCGCGGGCGAGCGGCGTGATGCCGTTGTCGCCGTTGGCGAAGACGGGCATGATCACGACCTCGTTGATGGCGTCCCAGGTCTCGACCAGGCCGGCGAAGTCGGCCACGTCGCGGCGGATGCGCTCGCGCTGCAGCCGCTCGACCTCGTCGACGTCCAGGCCGAGGAGCCAGGACGGCTGGACCGTGTGCCACACCAGCGGGTGACCCTTGACCGCGACGCCCCGGTCCGCGAACCAGCGCGCCGTCGCCAGCATCCGGTCGGTCTGCGGCTGGCCCTGCACGGGCTCGAACCGGCCCCAGTAGAACGGCAGGGTCGCGGTGTTGAACAGCTCCAGCCACTGCTCGGCCAGTCGCTCGAGGCTCTCCAGGGAGGCTCCGCCGAAGGTCTCGACGTCCTCCACCGGGATCTCGGCGTCACCGTTGGCGAGGGGGATGAAGTCGAAGCCGATGTTGCCGAAGCCGAAGGCGTGCCGGGTCTGCTCGACGACGACGTCGGTGTTCGGCAGCGGCGAGCCATCGGGCCCGAGCACGGTGACTCGGGCGTCGGCGGTGCGGTGCGCCATGGTCAGGTCGGGCGTGTAGGACGTCGGCGGGAACGGGCGCATCGGAACCTCCAGGATGGGTGGACCGGCCTAGCCTGGCATCGTCGGCGGCCCTGCGCCGAACTCCGACGGCGTGTCGCCTCGAATCGGTTCGATACGTCCGTTCCGTGCCCCCGGTGGCGGTGTCGCCGCCAGCACGGCCGCGCCGACCACAGCTCCGCCAGCCCGCTCCAGCGCCCCTGCGCACGCGGCCAGCGTGGCGCCCGTGGTCAGGACGTCGTCGACCAGCAGGTGCAGCGCCCCGCGCGCGTCCCGGCGGAGGCTGACGCCGGCGGCGTTCACGCCGCGCGCCCGGGCCCCCAGGCCCACCTGGTCCCGGGCCGCCCGACGGCGCAGCGCCGGCACTACAACGGCCGGCAC
>JAEWYD010000065.1 GCA_023462275.1 Actinomycetes bacterium | reverse complement strand
TCGCGGGGGGGTCGGACGCGAGGGGGGCAGTGGCACCGGTGACGGTGTCGGGCTCGACCTGGGCGGCGCGATGGCGGCGGAGGGAGCCGGGGACGGCGGGGGGCAGGGCACGGCGGAGGGAAGCGAGGAAGGTCACGTGGGTCCCGTTGTCGGCTGGCCCGGGCACAGGGCGCGACCGGCGGGTGGTGTCCGTGCCGGCCGCCGGCCTGATCCCGGCGGTCGGACCGTTCCCCACCCTCGGGGGCCGGTCCGTCGCTCGGTGCACCTGTGTGCGACGCGGGCGGCACCCTGGACGGGCAGCGCCTGCCACGGCCGAGCCTCCGGCCGGTGAGCGACACGCGACCGTAACCCATTCGTGACCTGATGCCAAGCCACGACGGCCGCAGTTGTGCTTATGGGCGAAATGCCGGGCAGGTCGACGCGGCGACCGGCCGAACCAGCACGGTCAGCGGTCTGGCCCCGATCAGTAGTAGTTGTGCGCCTGGAAGAAGGCCCACGCCTGGCACGGCGTGCCGTAGCGGCCGGCGATGTACCCGAGGCCCCACGTGATCTGGGTGCGCGGGTTCGTCTGCCAGTCCGCCCCGGCGCTGGCCATCTTGGAGCCGGGCAGCGCCTGCGGGATGCCGTACGCCCCGCTGCTGCCGTTCGACGCGTTGACGCGCCAGCCGCTCTCGTGGCTCCACAGCGGGTCGAGGCAGGCGAACTCCGCCTCGCTCCAGCCCCGGGCGAGGACCAGCTCGAGGCCGATCGCGCGCGAGGTGCCGGGCTCCACGGCGGGCACGGACGAGGGGTCCGGACCGGTGAACGTCCCGACCTTCACCACCTGGTCGCGCGGCGCGACGGTCACGGACTCGGCGAGCAGCGTCCGGCCGATCTCGACGCCGTCGACCTCGTACGCGATGAAGGTGACGACCTTGCTCCCGTCACGACCGGCGACCGCGACCTTCTCGGAGCCCTGGGCCAGCGTCGGGTCGTCCTCGCGCACCTCGCCGAACGGCTGCGGGACGGTCTCGGACCGCGTGACGCCGACCACGCGGTCGATCTTCACGACCAGGCCGTCCACGGCCGCGGCGTCGAGGGACACGGACACCCGGTCGAGCGGGCCGAGCTCCACGCCCAGCTCCTCGAGGGCCTCGCGCACCGTGGACGCCGTCGTGACGACGTCGTGCGTCGCGCCGTCGACGGACACGTGGACCGTCTTCATCGTCGACACCCGCAGGCCACCGGAACCGAGGTCCGCCGACCGCGACGCGGAAGTCCGCAGCTCGCCGCGCAGACCCATCTCCGCGAGGACGTCCTGCACCGTCACGCCCGTGGTCCACACCGTCCGGCGCTGCCCGTCGACCTCGACGACGACCTCGCGCCCGTGCCGGACGACCACCTCGGTGCCGTCGCTGACGAGGGCGTCCAGGCTCGGCGAGACGACGTCCCGGTCGCTGACCTCGACGCCCTCGGCGTCGAGGACGTCCTGGACGGTGCGGCCGAAGGCGCTCACGGACTGCAGCCGGCCGTCGACGTCGAGCGTCACGTCCTTACGCAGCGTCGCGAACGCCGTGGTGCCGCCCACGAGCAGCGCGAGCACGGTCGCCTGGACGATCAGACGGCCCCGCTGGCTACGCCGATGGCGGCCCTGGCTCCTCGTCGACACCTCGCTCCTGACGTCACCCGACACGGTCAGCGGTCCCGCAGGGCGGGACCGGCTGCTCAGACGGTAACGGAAGGGACACGGGACCCGGAAGTCGGTGTGGCGCCCGCCACCCGGGTGAACTGCCCGCGACGGCGGCGTGTCGCCTCGCCTACCAGGGCCCGTACAGCGTCTCGGAGGTGCGGTCGACGACGGCGCACACCTGTGCGAGGTCGCGCCCCAGCTCCGCCGCGACCGCCGCCGCCGTGCGCGCCACGGCGAGCGGCGCGTTGGGCCGCCCGCGGAAGGGGTGCGGCGCGAGGTACGGGGCGTCGGTCTCCAGCAGGAGCAGCTCGAGCGGGATCTCGTGGAGCGCCGCCCGCAGGCCGCCGTTCGCCGCGAAGGTGACCGGACCGGCGAACGAGAGGTACCAGCCGTGGGCGGCGCAGCGACGCGCGAGCTCGGCGTCGCCGGAGTAGCAGTGGAAGACGGTCCGGGCGGGCGCGCCGTCCGCCTCCAGCACGTCGACGACGTCGTCGTGGGCGTCGCGGTCGTGGATCTGGAGCACCAGGTCGAGCTCCTTGGCGAGTGCGACGTGCGCGCGGAACGCCTCGCGCTGCACCGCCCGCCCGCCCGCGCCCGCCCGGAAGTGGTCCAGCCCCGTCTCGCCGATCGCCCGGATCCGGGGGTTCGCCGCGGCGACGGCCCCGACGCGCGCGATCGCCTCGTCGAGGGGGACGTCGTGGTGCGCGTGCGGGTGGGGGTCGAGCCCGTCCGGGGCCACCTCGCGCACCCCCGCGTGCAGCACGGCCTCGTTCGGGTGGATCGCGACGGCGCCGACCAGCCCCGGGTGCGCGCGCACGGCCTCGTCGGTCCACGCGATCGACGGCAGGTCGCAGCCCACCTGGACCACGCGGGTGACCCCCACGGCGGGGGCCTCGGCGAGGAGGCGCGCGACGGCGGCGGAGCCCGGGGC
>JAEWYD010000064.1 GCA_023462275.1 Actinomycetes bacterium | reverse complement strand
GGCCGGCGCCACGTTGCGGGCGAGCACGGTGGCGAGGACGAAGCCGACGCCGACGAAGAGCAGGGCGTGGCGCGTCCCCATCACCTGGGCGACGACGCCGATGAGCGGCGGCGCCCCGATGGAGGCGACGGACGAGAACGTCGACAGGACGGAGACGCGGCCGGCCATGCGCAGCCGGTCGCCGGAGACGGAGGCCATGCCGATCGGGATGACCAGGCCGGCCCCGAGGCCCCAGCCGAGCGCCCCCACGGCCGCGGTCCACAGGCCCGGTCCTGCGCCGAACAGGAGGAGCCCGACGAGCGAGCAGACGCCCGACGCGACGAGGACCGTGACGCGTCCGTACCGGTCGATCACCCGCGTGCCCGCCACGCGCGCGACGAGCATCCCGGCCGTGAAGACGCCGAACATCACCGCGCCGACCGCCTCCGCCTCGCGGAACCCGTCGACGACGGCGATCGAGAGCCAGTTGTTCGCGGAGCCCTCCGAGAGCGACGCCGTCATCACGATGAGGCCGATGAGCAGCGTGCGGGGCTCGCGCCAGGCCGCGAAGGCCGTGCGCATGCCGGCCCCGCGCGGCGCGGTCGGGGTGGTCGGGGTGGTCGGGGCGGTCGCCGCCGCATCGGACGCGCGGGAGCCGGCCTTGCGGGCGACCTGCCCCAGGACCGCGCCGGGGACTGCGAACCAGCGCCAGACGAGCGTCCCGACGCTGAGCCCGACGAAGTGCCACAGGACGGGCACGCCGAGCCACGAGACGCCCGCGCCGAGCAGCGAGCCGGCGACGCTGCCCACGGAGAAGGCCGCGTGGAACTGGGGCACGACGGTGCGCCGCACGGCCCGCTCGATGACGACGGACTCGAGGTTCAGCGGGACGTTCGCGAGCGCGTACGAGGAGCTGGAGACGAGCATGCCGAACGCGAGCAGCGGGACCCCGCCCGCCGTGGGCGCGATGCCGATGAGGATGTTCGCGAACGAGAACATGCACGCGCCGGTCAGGAGGGTCCGCGAGGAGCCCCACCGGTTCGTCAGGCCGCCGGCGACGACCACCATGAGGAACGAGCCCACCGAGCCGACCACGAGCACGGAGCCGAGCTCGGCGGTCGACAGGTCCAGGGCGCTCCGGATGGACGGCAGCCGCGAGAGCCAGGTGGCGACGGCGACGCCGGTGAGGAAGTAGAGGCTGAGGAGATCGCGGCGGGCGCGGGCGACGTCGGCGGGGAGGCCGACCGGTACGGCGGACATGCGAGGACTCGTTCCGATGGGTGACGGGCAGCGGCGGGAAGGCTCGAGGCCGGGCTGCTTTCCTCGCCCTTTGCCCGCTCATGGCACGGCCTCGAATCGATTCGAGGCCGGTAACTTCAGTCTGCCGATAGGCTGACTTTCCGTCAACCGAGGATGCGGCAGCGGGCGAGGGTGAAATGTCACAAGGTCGACCGACGTTGGCGGACGTCGCCAGCGCCGCCGGGGTGTCGGTGTCGACCGCGTCCCTCGCGTTCTCCGGGGCGGGCCCCATCGCCGCCGAGACCCGTACCCGCGTCCTCGACGCCGCCACGCGGCTCGGTTACGCCGGCCCGAACCCGCTCGGACGCTCCCTGCGCAGCGGGCGCTCCGGCATCGTCGCCGTCGTCATCGGGGACGAGCTGCGGCGCAGCTTCCGCGACCCGGTGTCGGTCCAGGTGCTCGACGGCCTCGTCGGCTCGCTCGGCACGATGGGCCTGGGCGTGCTACTGGTGCCGGGCAGCCCGTCGCCCGACGGCGGCATCCAGCTGGACCCGCTGCTGGCCAGCGCGCCCATGGACGTCGCCGTGCTGATCTGGGGCGCCCAGAGCGGCGACCCCGCGCTCAACGCCCTGCAGCGGCGGGGCGTGCCGGTCGTCGTCGGCGAGGGCCACGCCGGGCCCGAGGTGCCCGTCGTCGGCATCGAGGACCGCCGCGGTACGGCCGAGCTGGTCCGCTACCTCCGGGGCCTCGGCCACACGCGCTTCGCCTCCGTCGCGCTGCCGTTCTGCCACCCCCGCCGGCCCGGGTTCGTGACGCCGGGCCGGATGGCCGCGCTCGACTGGACGCCCACGCGGCACCGCATCGAAGGCCTCGCCGACGCCGGCGTCGAGCCCGTCGCGATGTGGGAGACCGCCGGCTCGCTCGTCGAGGAGGGGCAGGCCGCGGCGCGCGCGATCCTCGACAGCGACGACCCGCCCACCTGCATCGTCGCGCAGTCGGACCTGCTGGCCGCCGGCGTCGTGCTCGCCGTCCGCGAGCGGGGGCTCCGCGTGCCCGAGGACATCTCGGTCGCCGGGTTCGACGGCCTCGACCTGGCCTGGCTCGGGCCGGACGTGCTGACCACCGTCGCCCAGCCGCTCGCCGCCAAGGGCGAGATGCTCGGTCAGTTCGTCCGCGTGCTCCTCGAGGGCCAGGTTCCCGAGGACGTCAGCCTCGACGTCGAGCTGCGGATCGGCACGACGACGGCGCCGCCCCGCGCGTAGCGCCCGTCAGAGCCGGACGACGACCTGCGCCTTGCCGAGCACCTTCGCGCCCTCGAAGGTGACGGTGAGGTCCACGCGGGCCGTGCCGGCCTCGGCGTCGAGAGCGCCGATCACGCCCTCGACCTCGACGACGGCGACGCCCGGGTCCGGCACCGCCACCGGGCGCGTGAACCGGACGCCGTAGTCGACGACCGCCCCCGGGTCCCCGACCCAGTCGGTGACGACGTTCACGGCCCGGCCCATGGTGAACATGCCGTGGGCGATCACGCCCGGCAGGCCGACCTCGCGAGCGATGCGGTCGTTCCAGTGGATGGTGTTGAAGTCCTTGCTCGCACCGGCGTACCGGACGAGGTCCACGCGGCGCACCTCGACGGTCCGCGTGCCGATGGACTGGCCGACGGCGAGGTCGGCGATCCGCGGGCTCACGCGTCGCCCCGCACGGCGAGCGTCGAGACCACCGTGGCCACGGGCGCACCGGTGGCATCGGCGATCTCGCACCGTGTGGTGACCATGGCCAGGCCCGCGCGCTCGGTGATCGCGTCCACGTGGAGCACGGTCACGAGCTCGTCCCCGGCGTGGATGGGCCGGTGGTGGGTGAACCGCTCCTCCGCGTGCACGACCCGCGAGAAGTCGATGCCGGCGTCGGGATCCTCGATGAGCTGCGCCTCGGCCTTCTGCGCGATGACGACCGCGAACGTCGGTGCCGCCACGACGTCCGGGTGTCCGAGAGCGCGCGCCGCCGCGACGTCGTGGTGGGCCGGGTGGGTAGCACCCACCGCAGCCGCGAAGTCGCGCAGGTGCTCACGCCCGACGGCGTACGCCGGGGTCGCCGGGTAGGCGCGCCCCGCGTACGCGGTGTTGACCCCCATGCCGACCGAGGTCAGCGGGTCTCGCGGTGCGCCGTGTGCTTGCCGCAGCGCGGGCAGAACTTCTGCAGCTCGAGCCGGTCCGGGTCGTTGCGGCGGTTCTTCTTCGTGATGTAGTTCCGCTCCTTGCACTCGGTGCAGGCGAGCGTGATCTTCGGGCGGATGTCCTGGGTCTTGCTGGCCACTGGTGTGCCACCTCTCGCGTCGGGCGCAGTGCCTCGTCGGTCCCACGCGCCGCATGCAGGCGCGCACCTGTCCTGGTAGCGGGGGCGGGATTCGAACCCGCGACACCACGATTATGAGCCGTGTGCTCTAACCACCTGAGCTACCCCGCCATTCCTTGGTACCCGCCGCGACCAGCGTCGCCGCAAGCACCGAGAGAGCCCCGAAAGGGAATCGAACCCTTGACCTTCTCCTTACCATGGAGACGCTCTGCCGACTGAGCTATCGGGGCGGCGCGTGCAAGGGTACACGGGCCGCGGCGAGCCTGCGAAATCCGATCCCTCCGCTCGTCGAACCGGTCGGTGCACCGGGCGGTGCCGGGCGTGGAGAACGGCGCCGCCCGGGTTGCTGGACCGGCGGACGGCGCCGTCGTCGTGGGTCGCGGACCGGGGCCGCCACGTGCCTGCGTCCTTACCGGTCACGTCTGACCCTCGGAACGATACGTCGGGCGGTGGGAACGTGACCAGGGGCCGAACGTCCCTGCGCGCCCCGCCGGACGGCGGACGCCGTCGTCACCGGCCTGGACGCCGTTGTCACCGGCCACGACGCCGGAGACCAGCCACGACGACGAAGCGCCCCGCCCGGCGGACCGGACGGGGCGCTCCTGGTGTGGCAGGTGAGGGATTCGAACCCCCGTAGCTCTCGCAGCTGATTTACAGTCAGCCCCCTTTGGCCGCTCGGGTAACCTGCCGTGCCTGCCCGAGCCCGTCGTCGTGCGGCTCGTGCGGATGGAAGGATAGCAAGTCGCGCAGCCCCATCCGAACCACAGGGGTCAGACAGGGGTCAGGAGGAGACATGGCCGGGGAGTCCTCGTTCGACGTCGTCAGCAAGGTGGACCGCCAGGAGGTCGACAACGCCCTCAACCAGGCGGCCAAGGAGGTCGCGCAGCGGTACGACTTCAAGGGGGTCGGCGCCTCGATCGCCTGGAGCGGCGAGGCGATGGTCGTGATGACTGCCAACTCCGCCGAGCGGGTCAAGGCCGTGCTCGACGTCTTCGAGACCAAGCTGGTCAAGCGCGGCATCTCGCTGAAGTCGCTCGAAGTGGGCGAGCCCAAGCAGTCGGGCAAGGACTACCGGCTCGAGGCGACGATCACCCAGGGCCTGAGCAGCGAGAACGCGAAGAAGATCGCCAAGATCGTCCGCGACGAGGGCCCCAAGGGCGTCAAGACGCAGATCACCGGCGACGAGCTGCGCGTCTCCGCCAAGAGCCGCGACGACCTGCAGGCCGTGATCGCGCTCCTCAAGGGCGCCGACCTCGACGTCGCCCTGCAGTTCGTCAACTACCGCTGAGGATGCCGCTCCCCGACGAGACCGATGCGCCGGACGTGCCCGGTACGGGCGGGCCGGTCGACGCCCCCGTCACGCTCGTCAGCGCCTGCCTGGCCGGTGCCGCCTGCCGCTACGACGGACGCGCGCTGCCCGACGCGGACGCGGTGGCGATGGTCGAGCAGGGGCGCGGGCACGCCGTCTGCCCTGAGGTCGCCGCCGGCCTGCCGGTCCCGCGTGCGGCGGCGGAGATCGTGGGCGGAGACGGCCACGCCGTCCTCGACGGACGGGCGCGCGTGCTGGGCGTCGACGGCGCGGACCACACAGCGGCGTTCCTCCGCGGTGCCGCACGGGTGCTCGCGGAGGCACGCACCCTCGGCGTCACGCACGCGGTGCTCCAGGCGCGCAGCCCCTCGTGCGGCTACGGCGTCGTGCACGACGGCACCTTCCAGGGCGGGACCGTGCCCGGTGACGGCGTGCTCGCCGCAGCCCTCGTGCGCGCGGGCGTGTCGGTGGAGTCGCGACGCGGCGCGGTCTCGTGACGCCGACGGCGCGAGGCCGTCAGTAGCGGGTGATCGGGCCCTGGCCGCCGGCCATCGCCTGCAGGCGCTGGATCCGGTCCGCCATCGGCGGGTGGGTCGCGAAGAGCGACGCCATGCCCCCGGACCGGAACGGGTTGGCGATCATCAGGTGCGAGACGTCGACGAGGTCGCGGTTCGGCGCCAGCGGCGCGCGCTTGGTGCCCTGCTCGAGCTTGGCCAGGGCCGAGGCGAGCGCCAGCGGGTCGCCGGTGAGGCGGGCGCCGTCCTCGTCGGCGTCGTACTCGCGGGTGCGGCTGATGGCCAGCTGGATGAGCATCGCGGCGATCGGTGAGAGGAACACCATCGCCAGCATCGCGATCGGGTTGCCGCCCTCGCGGCGGTCACCGCCGCCGCCGAAGAACATCAGGAACTGCGCGACCGACGTGATCATGCCGGCGAAGGCGGCGGCGACCGACGACGTCAGGATGTCGCGGTTGTAGACGTGCATGAGCTCGTGGCCGAGGACGCCACGCAGCTCCCGCTCGTCGAGCAGGCCGAGGATGCCCTCGGTGCAGCAGACCGCCGCGTTCTTCGGGTTCCGACCGGTCGCGAAGGCGTTCGGCGCCGCCGTCGGCGAGACGTACAGGCGCGGCATCGGCTGGCGCGCCGCCGTGGAGAGCTCACGGACGATCCGGTACATCGCTGGCTGCTCGATCTCGCTCACGGGCCGCGCGCGCATGGCGCGGATGGCGATCGCGGCGGAGTTCCAGTAGCCGTACGCGGTGCCCAGCAGGCCGAGGCCCGCGAAGAGCCAGATGTACCGACCACCCTGGATGACCGAGCCGAGCAGGAGCATGACGGCCCAGAGCAGGCCGAACAGCCCCGCCGTCTTGAGCCCGTTGAAGTGCCGGCGCCCGTCCACGCGATGCCCTCTCTCTCCCGATGTCGGGACCATCTTCGCGCCGCACCGACGGCGGCGCTTCCTCGCTGCCCGGACAACGAGCAGGGCGCGACGCGCGTTCCCGTACGCTGTGCGCCGGAGTCTCCCCCGACCCACCTCACCTGCGCGGGCGCTCCCCCGGGCCCCGCGCGCAGCTCCCGTGGAGGCCGCGATGCGCATCGCCAGAACCGCCCTCGTCGCCCTGACCGTCCTGGCCCTGGCCGCCTGCGCACCCGAGGACGAGAAGGCGCCGGCCGCCAGCCCGTCCGCGGGCGGGACGCTCCCCACGGTCACGGAGGGCGTGCTGACCATCGGCACCTCCGACCCCGCGTACGAGCCGTGGATCGTCGACAACGACCCGAGCAACGGCAAGGGCTTCGAGTCCGCCGTCGCGTACGCCGTCGCGGACCAGCTCGGCTTCGACAAGGACCACGTCACGTGGGTCCCGGTGACCTTCGACCAGATCATCGCGCCGGGCGAGAAGGACTTCGACGTCGCGATCAACCAGGTGTCGATCAGCGACGAGCGCAAGGCGAACCTCGACTTCTCCTCCAGCTACTACGACACCGCCCAGGCCGTCGTCACGATCGGCTCCAGCCCAGCGGCGTCGGCCACGTCGCTCGCGGAACTCAAGGGCCTGCGGATCGGCGCCATGGTCGGGACGACCAGCGCCACCGTCGCGGCGGACACGATCGCGCCGACGACGGACGTGCAGCTCTTCAACGACAACGACCAGGTGAAGCAGGCGCTGACGTCCGGCCTCGTCGACGCGATCGTGGTCGACCTGCCGACCGCCCTGTACATCACGGCCGCGGAGCTGGAGGACGGCAAGCTCGTCGGCCAGCTGCCGGCGGGCGCGAACCCCGACCAGTTCGGCCTCGTCCTCGACAAGGGCAGCCCGCTCACGCAGGCCGTGACCGACGCCGTCGACGCCCTCCGCGCGGACGGCACGCTCGCCGACCTCGAGGCGGAGTGGCTCACCGACGCCGCGGGCGCGCCCGTCCTGAAGTGACCACGGCGACCCGGACGCCGTCGGACCGCCAGCGCGAGCGCGAGGCGTTCCGGCGGCGGCAGGCGCGCCGGTCCACCGGCGTGGCGGTCACCAGCACGGTCCTGGTGCTGGGGATCGCCGTCGCCGTGCTCGTCGGGTCGCCCGGCTGGCCGCGGGTGCGCCAGTCGTTCTTCGACCTCGACGTCGCATGGTCCGCGCTGCCCAAGGTCGCCGAGGGCCTGTGGCTGAACCTGCGGGTGATGGCCGTGGCCGCCGTGATCATCGTGGTCGTGGCGCTCGGTCTCGCGGTCGCGCGGACCGCGCGTGGCCCCGTCTTCTTCCCCCTCCGCGCCGCCGCGACGGCCTACGTGGACGTGTTCCGCGGGCTGCCGCTCATCCTCGTCCTGCTGCTCGTGGGCTTCGGCCTGCCGGGCCTGCGGCTGCAGGGCGTGCCGCGCGACGCCGTCGTGCTCGGCGGGATCGCGCTGGTGCTCACGTACTCCGCGTACGTCGCGGAGGTGTTCCGCGCGGGCATCGAGTCGATCCACCCGTCGCAGGTCGCCGCGGCGCGATCCCTGGGGCTCAGCCACGCGCAGACGCTGCGGACCGTCGTCCTGCCGCAGGCGGTGCGGCGCGTCATCCCGCCGCTCCTCAACGACCTCGTCGCGCTCCAGAAGGACTCCGGCCTGATCTCGATCCTCGGCGCCATCGACGGCGTCCGCGCCGCCCAGATCCAGACCAACCAGTACGCGAACTTCACGCCGTACGTCGTCGCCGGGGTGCTGTTCGTGCTGCTCACCATCCCGCTCACGCGGCTCACGGACGCCCTCGCACGCCGCGGCGGCTGGCTGGGCGCCGTCGGCGGGCTCCCGGGCGGCGCGGGGGGCCTGCGATGACCGCGCCCGCGACGGCGGCCGGCGGGCCCGTCCTGCGCGTCGAGCAGGTGCGCAAGTCCTTCGGCGACCACCTGGTGCTCGACGACATCGACCTCACCGTCGACGCCCACCGCTGCGTCGTCCTCATCGGCGCGTCGGGGTCCGGCAAGTCGACGCTCCTGCGGGCGGTCGACCTGCTCGAGGAGGTCGACGACGGCGCGATCTGGCTCGACGGCGACGAGCTCACCGACCCGCGCAAGGACGCCGACGCGCTCCGGGCGCGCATGGGCATGGTGTTCCAGTCGTACAACCTCTTCCCGCACATGCGCGTGCTGGACAACGTGACCCTCGCCTCGCGCCTGGTGCACAAGGTGCCCCGCGCGGCCGCCGAGGAGCGCGCGATGGCGATCCTCGACCGCGTGGGGCTGGCCGCGCGGGCCCGCGCCTACCCGGACCAGCTGTCGGGCGGCCAGCAGCAACGCGTGGCGATCGCGCGGGCGCTGGTCGGGTCGCCGCGCCTGCTCCTCCTCGACGAGGTCACCAGCGCGCTCGACCCGGAGCTGGTCGGCGAGGTGCTCGACCTGCTGATCGAGCTGAAGTCCGAGGGCATGACCATGCTGGTCGCGACGCACGAGATGGGCTTTGCCCGGCACGTGGCCGACGAGGTGTGCTTCCTGCACGACGGGCGCGTGCACGAGCGGGGCGCGCCCGAGCAGGTGCTCGGCGACCCGGTGGAGCAGCGGACGCGCGAGTTCCTGCGCCGCCTGGGCTGACGGGCGGCCCGGCCCCTACTCGTCCCGGTCGCCGCGCATGATGGCGAGCATCTCCTCGCGCGGGACGACCTTGATGCGCTCGCGGCCGTGCGGCTGCCCGAGGGCCTGCTCGTGCGCGTCCAGGAGCATCCAGCCGGACCACTCGACGGGGTGCACGCCACGCGCGGTCAGGAGGTCCACGATCGCGGCCGGGTCGCGCTCGGGCGCCGCCGGCAGCGTCGGGGCGTCCGCCACGAGGTGGCGGATCGTCTCCGACGCGTCGGACTTCGTGTGGCCGATGAGGCCCACCGGGCCGCGCTTGATCCAGCCGGTGGTGTAGACGCCGGTCAGCGGCTCGCCGACGGCGTCGACCACGCGGCCCTCCCGGTTCGGGATCACGCCGGCTACCTCGTCGAACGGCACCCCGGCGACCGGCGAGCCGAAGTAGCCGACCGCGCGGTAGACCGCCTCGACGGGCCAGTCGTGCATCTCCCCCGTGCCGACCACGGTGCCGTCGCCCGCGAGCGCGGTGCGCTCGGTACGCAGGCCCGTCACGCGGTCGTCGCCGAGGATCTCGACCGGGCGGTGCAGGAAGTGCAGGTGGATGCGGCGGGGCGCCGTCATCTCGCCCGGGTCCCGCAGGGTCCAGTCCGTGAGGGTCTTGACGACCTGCTTGGTCTGGTTCGAGGCGTGGATGGCCGCCATCGAGCCCTCGTCGAACTCGAAGTCCTCCGGGTAGACCACGACGTCGACGCCGGGCACGTGGCCGAGCTCGCGGAGCTCGAGCGGCGAGAACTTGACCTGGGCGGGACCGCGCCGGGCGAAGACGTGGACGTCCGTCACCGGGCTCGACTTCAGCGTCTGGTAGACGTTCTCGGGGATCTCGGTGCGCAGCAGGTCCTCCGCGCCCTTGGCGAGCACGCGCGCGACGTCGAGCGCGACGTTGCCCGCCCCCAGGACCGCCACGTGCTCGGCCTCGAGCGGCCAGTCCCGCGGCACGTCGGGGTGCCCGTCGTACCAGGACACGAAGTCGGCGGCGCCGTACGAGCCGGGCAGGTCGACGCCCGGGATGGGCAGGGCGGCGTCGCGGATCGCGCCCGTGGCGAGGATCACGGCGTCGTAGTGCCGCCGCAGGTCCTCGAGCGTGACGTCGGTGCCGACGTCGACGTTGCAGAGCAGCCGGATGTCCCCGCGCTCGAGGATCTTGTGCAGGGCCAGGATGATCTGCTTGATGCGCGGGTGGTCCGGCGCGACGCCATAGCGCACGAGGCCGAAGGGCGCCGGGAGGCGCTCGATCAGGTCGATGGCGACGTCCGCACCGGACTTGGACAGGATGTCCGAGGCGTAGATGCCGGCGGGACCGGCGCCGATCACGGCGACGCGCAGCTGACTGGTCACGAGCTGTGGAGAGCCTTCCGCAGAGGACTGGGCATGGCGGCGCGCCCCCGCGCCGAGTTCTGCCTCCAGTGTAGGCAACCCTCACCGTGCCGGCCGACCGGGCGCCGTCGGCGGGGTGCCCGGAATGCAGGAGCGTCCCGACACATCCCAGGACTACCGTCGCGCCATGCCCCCGCACGCCGCCTCCCGCAGCGGGTTGGCGCTGGGGACGGCCGCCTACATGCTCTGGGGCGTCTTCCCCCTGTACTTCCCGCTGCTCCACCCGTCCAGCCCTGTCGAGGTCATCGCCCACCGCATCCTGTGGTCGCTCCTCTTCTGCCTGATCGCGCTCGCCGCGACCCGGGGGCTGGGGACCCTGCGCGACGTCGTGCGCAACCCACGGACGCTCGGGGGGCTCGCTGCGGCCGGCCTGCTCATCGCGACGAACTGGCTCGTCTACGTCTACGGCGTCCTCAGCGGCCACACCGTCGACGCCGCGCTCGGCTACTACATCAACCCGCTGGTCACGGTCCTGCTCGCCGTCGTGGTCCTGGGCGAGCGGCTGCGGCCGGCGCAGTGGGTGGCCCTCGGCGCGGCGGGCGCGGCCGTCGTCGTCATCACTGCCGGCGTCGGCCGGTTCCCGTGGGTCGCGATGGCCCTCGCGGTCACGTTCGCCTTCTACGGGCTCGCGAAGAACCGCACCGGGCGGACGGTCGGTGCGCTCACCGGGCTCACGGTCGAGACGGCGACGACGACGCCGCTCGCCATCGCCTACGTCGCCTGGGCGGGGTCGAGCGGGACGCTGAGCTTCGGGGCGCACGGCGGGTGGCACGTCGTGGCGCTGCTGGCGCTCGGGCCGATCACCGCCGTGCCGCTCCTGCTGTTCGGCGGCGCCGCCCGACGCCTGCCCCTGAGCGTGATCGGGATCCTGCAGTACGTCGGCCCGACGATGCAGTTCCTCATCGCCGTGCTCGTGTTCCACGAGGAGATGCCGGCGGCGCGGTGGTTCGGCTGCGGCCTCGTCTGGCTGGCGCTCGTCGGGCTGACCGCCGACGGGCGGCGGGCCGGGCGCCAGCTGCGTGCCGCGGCCGGGCGGGCGGCGGCGCGCCAGGCGGCAGCCGGTGACCCGGCTGTCGCCGCGCCCGTTGTCAGCCGACCGTGAACCAGTAGCGGCCGAGGCGGACCGTCGCGCCGACCGGGACGCGCACGGGGACGTCGGCCGGGCACTCCACGCGCGAGCCGTCGGCGTGCACCACGAGCGTCCCGTTCGTCGAGCCGCGGTCGGTCACCACGACCCCGTCGGCGTCCACCGCGATCGCGAGGTGCGTCTTCGAGACGGACCGGGTCGGGTCGTCCAGCGACAGCCGGTGCAGGGGCTCCGGCTCGCCGGGCCGCGCCGTCGGGTTGCGCCCGACGAGTGCGGGGCCCTCGAGCGTGAGCCGACGGCCGTCCCAGAGTCGGAGCACCGCGCTCGGGCCGCCCTGCGGGGCGACCGGGACGGCGCTGCGCTCCGCCACCATCCGGGTGCTCTCCAGGTCCTCCCCGAGGTCGTCGCCGCCGGGCGCGGCACCGTCCCCCGGCCGGATGACGTCGGGCACGTGGTCGACGAGCGGGCCCGCGGCAGGGGTCGGCGCGGTGTCCGTCACGGGCGGGCGCGGCGGGCCCGGGACCAGCCCGGGCACGGAGGTGATGAGGCCGGGCGGCGGTGGGGGCGGCGCGGCCGGGGACCCCGCGGGCGGACCCGCGGCCCAAGGAGCAGGTGGGGCCGGTGGGGCCGACTGGAGAGGCTGGACAGGCGGAGCCGGCGGCGGCACGAACCCGGGCGGCGGCACGAACGCGGGAGCCGCGACGAACGGCGGCGGGG
>JAEWYD010000063.1 GCA_023462275.1 Actinomycetes bacterium | reverse complement strand
GAGGGACGCCGCGCCCGCCCGCAGGTCGCCGTCCCCGCCGAGCACCACCACGAGGCGGTTGCCGTGGATGCCGACGAGGGCGTCGTCGGCCGCCCGGCGCGTCGCCCGGCGGAGCTCGGCGATGCGGACGTCGTCGAGCGGCTGCGCCGTCGTGCCCACCATCACCAGGACGCTGCCGTGGCCGCTCCAGCCGAGGGCCGCCACGCGGCTCCGCAGCGCGTCGTCGGCCTCGCCGCGGACGACCGCGTCCACCACGAGGGCCTCCAGGCGGGCGTCCCAAGCGCCGCGGGACTCGGCGGCCCGCGCGTAGACCTCCGCTGCCGAGAAGGCGACCTCGCGGGAGTAGCGGAGTACAGCCTCCCGCAGGTCCCGTTCGCTGCCCGGCGCGGCGAGCCGGTCGCTGTGGTCCTCGACGACCTCGACGAGCAGCCGGACGAGCTGCAGCGTCTGCTGCAGCGAGACGGACCGGGTCAGCTCCGGCGGCGCGGCGGCGAAGATCTCGTTGGCGCCCTGCGGCGGGTTGGACGGGTCGGCGAACCAGCCGACGAAGCTCGAGATGCCCGCCTGGACGACGAGGCCGACCCACGAGCGGTCCTCGGCCGGGAGCGCCCGGTACCAGGGCAGGCTCTCGTCGAGCTTGCGCATCGCCGCCGCGGCGAGCAGGCCGCTGCCGTCGTGGAGGCGGCGCAGCGTGTGCGCTTGGTCACGCGCGGGTGCAACCATGGGGGGAGCATACGGTGCGCAGCCCGGGCGTCGAGGATGCCGCTTGTAGAGAAGTGACAAGGCTGATCATGACTGCTCGGGTGGGCGCAGCACGGCGGCCACCGCCGGACCGGTGGAAAAGGTCACGGGAGGCTATGGTCTGGGTATGGATTTCCTCCCGCGGCTCCGACGACTCGTGCGCCGACCGGCGTCCGGGTACAAGGTCGGCCTGCGCCGCCCGACATCCATGCGACGCCGCGACTCGGTGCGTGAGGACGCTGTCCGGGTCAAGCTGAGCGAGGACCCCAACGACGCCGCCGCCTTCCGCGCTCTCGCGGAGATGGTGCGCCGTCGGGGAGCCGAGATCGGTCCCGACGGCGACCCGCTGAGCGCACCCGGTGACGAGGTGGAGCGGCAGCGCGCCGCCGACCTCGCGGTGTGGGCGCTGGCGGAGGAGCTCGCAGGCCACCCCCGCGCCTGGTACCCGCTCATCGAGCTCGCCCGCCTGTCCATCCACGACGACCACGAGGGGGCGCTGCGGCGCCTCGGCACCGCCGCCGAGCGGGATCCCTCCGGGCACGCGCTGCTCGAGGGCCTCGCGGTCTTGCGCGACGCGGGCATGCCCGTGGAGGCGCTCGGCCTCGGCGTCGGGCACTGGCGGGTCAAGGACCAGCCGGTCGAGATCGCGCGCCAGCTGGTGCTCGCCGCGATCGAGGCGGAGCGCCCGCTCGACGCCAAGCAGCACCTCGCCGCCCTCGACCTGCACCCCGACCGCGCGGCGGCGGCAGCGCTCCGCGCGGAGCTCGAAGGCGCCGTCGCCCGCGCCGAGCAGGCGATCCCGGGCACCTGAGCCCCGCGGTCGAGCGAAGACGAACGAAGGGCGCGCTCCGCGGGGCGCGCCCTTCGTCGTTCCGCTGGTGTCAGGCGTCGCCGCCCGCGGTGCCCGAGGTGCCCGCCCGGACGTCGAGCAGCTGGTACCGCTCCACGGCCTGGGCGGCGGCGTCCGCCGCGACCTGCCCGCGCGCGGCCAGCATCTGCAGCACCTTGACGGCCGTCGTCGGGCCGTCGATGTGGAAGTGCCGCCGCGCGGCGGCACGGGTGTCGGAGAACCCGAAGCCGTTGGCGCCGAGCGTCGCGTACTCGCCGGGGACCCACGCGCGCACCTGGTCGGGGAGCAGGTGGTCGTAGTCGCTCGTGGCGACGAACGGCCCCTCCGCCCCGCGCAGCTTCTCGGTGAGGTACGCCGTGCGCGGCGCCTCCAGCGGGTGCAGGAAGTTGTGCTCGTCGGCGGCGAGACCGTCGCGGCGCAGCTCGTTCCAGCTGGTCACCGACCACACCGCCGCCCGGACGCCCCAGTCGCGCGCCAGCAGCTCGCGTGCCTCGAGGGCCCACGGCACGCCGACGCCGGACGCCAGGATCTGCGCGCGCGGCCCGTCGCCCTCCGCCGGGGCGATCAGGTGGATGCCGCGCAGGATGCCCTCGACGTCCACGTCCTCCGGCTCGGCCGGCTGCACCATCGGCTCGTTGTAGACGGTGAGGTAGTACATGACGTCCGGGTCGCGCGGGTCGCCCTCGCCGAACATGCGCTGGATGCCGTCGCGCACGATGTGCCGGATCTCGTACGCGTACGCCGGGTCGTAGTGCACGACGGCGGGGTTGGTCTGCGCGAGGAGCGGCGAGTGGCCGTCCGCGTGCTGGAGGCCCTCGCCGGTCAGCGTCGTGCGGCCCGCCGTGGCACCGACCAGGAAGCCGCGCGTCATCTGGTCACCTGCGGCCCACAGCTGGTCGCCGGTCCGCTGGAACCCGAACATCGAGTAGAAGATGTAGAACGGCACGAGCGCCTGGCCATGCGTGGCGTACGCCGTCCCCGCCGCCTGGAAGGCGGACGCCGAACCGGCCTCGTTGATGCCGGTGTGCAGGATCTGGCCGCTCTCGGACTCCTTGTAGGAGAGCATCAGGTCCCGGTCGACCGCGAGGTAGTTCTGGCCGAGGGTGTTGAAGATCTTCGCCGTCGGGAAGATCGCGTCCAGGCCGAACGTGCGGGCCTCGTCGGGGATGATCGGCACGATCCGCGAGCCGAACTCCGGGTCCTTGATGAGCTCCTTGATGAGCCGCACGAGGGCCATCGTCGAGGCGACGTGCTGGCTGCCCGAGCCCTTCTTGATGACCTCGTACGTCTTCTCCGGCGGAAGCTTCAGCGGCTCGTGCGTGGTCCGGCGCTCCGGCAGGAACCCGCCGAGCGCCTGGCGCCGCTGGAGCATGTAGCGGATCGCCGGGTCGTTCGGGCCCGGGTGGAAGTACGGCGCGCTGTACGGGTCCTCGAGCTGGGAGTCCGGGATCGGGATGCCCAGGGTGTCCCGGAGGAGCTTGAGGTCGTCGGTCTTGAGCTTCTTCATCTGGTGCGTCGAGTTGCGCCCCGCGAAGCCCGACCCGAGCCCGTAGCCCTTGATCGTGTGCGCGAGGATCACGGTCGGCTGGCCGGTGGTCTCCGATGCCGCCGCGTAGGCCGCGTAGATCTTCCGGTAGTCGTGGCCGCCGCGGCGCAGCGCCCAGATCTCGTCGTCGGTCATCTTCTCGACGAGGGCCTTCGTCCGCGGGTCGCGGCCGAAGAAGTGCTCCCGGACGAAGGCGCCGTCGTTGGCCTTGTACGTCTGGTAGTCGCCGTCCGGCGTGATGTTCATCAGGTGGACGAGCGCGCGGTCCTTGTCCGCGTTCAGCAGCGGGTCCCACTCACGGCCCCAGATCACCTTGATGACGTTCCAGCCGGCGCCGCGGAAGTACGCCTCGAGCTCCTGGATGATCTTGCCGTTGCCGCGCACCGGGCCGTCGAGCCGCTGCAGGTTGCAGTTGACGACGAACGTGAGGTTGTCCAGCTGCTGCTGCGCCGCGAGCTGCAGCATGCCGCGGCTCTCGGGCTCGTCCATCTCGCCGTCGCCGAGGAACGCCCACACCCGCTGCTGGCTCGTGTCCTTGATGCCGCGGTTGTCGAGGTACTTGTTCACCCAGGCCTGGTAGATGGCCGACGCCGGGCCGAGGCCCATGGAGACGGTCGGGAACTCCCAGAAGTCGGGCATGAGGCGGGGGTGCGGGTACGAGGAGAGCCCGCCGCCGGGCACGGAGACCTCCTGACGGAAGGCGTCGAGCTGCTCGGCGGAGAGCCGGCCCTCGAGGAACGCGCGGGCGTAGATGCCGGGCGCCGCGTGGCCCTGGAAGTAGATCTGGTCGCCGCCGCCGGGGTGGTCCTTGCCGCGGAAGAAGTGGTTGAAGCCGACCTCGTAGAGCGTCGCGACCGAGGCGTAGCTCGAGATGTGGCCGCCGACGCTGACCTCCGGCCGCTGCGCGCGCGTCACCATGACGGCGGCGTTCCAGCGCATCCAGCGGCGGTACTGGCGCTCGAGCGCCTCGTCACCGGGGAAGTACGGCTCCTGGTGGACGCCGATGGTGTTGACGTACGGCGTCACGAGGGACGCGGGGACGTTCACGTTCCGCTCCCGCGCGCGGCGCAGCAGGCTCAGGAGCACGTACCGCGCGCGCGGACCGCCGCGCTCGTCGAGGAGCCCGTCGAAGGACTCGACCCACTCCGAGGTCTCCTCGGGGTCGATGTCGGGGACCTGGCTGAGCAGCCCGTTGATCAGCGGGCCAGTCGTGTCGCGTGCAGCCACCAGCTACCTCACCTCTCGTCCGAAACCCCGCGGGGTGCGCGGCGTCGGGGGTCTCCTGCGGTCGGCGCCGGTCGGCGTCGTCCTCGCCTCTGGGACCATGGTCCGTCGTCGGACCATTCTCACTCTCCCGAGGGGTGGAAGTCACACACGTCCACCTCTGTTCCCCCGAGGCGAAACGTGTGCTGGGACACAGGTTGATCACGCGTCGGGACGTCGGACACAGATGTGGCGTGGCGCTTGCCAGACGGTGGCCCGATGCTGTGGGCTACCAGCACAGGACGCGTGCCCGGTGAGCGGGCCGTCGAAGGAGGGTGGCAACAACGGTGGGATCGACCGAGGAGCTCGGCGGCCAGGTAGGGGCGAGCCGGCTGGGCTTCACTGCGGGCCAGGTGGTCCAGGAGTTCGGCTATGGCGACGACGTCGACGAGGAGCTTCGCGCCCGCATCGAGGAGATGATCGGCAGCGAGCTCGTCGACGAGGACTACGACGACGTCACCGACGGCGTGATCCTCTGGTGGCGCGACGACGACGGGGACCTGACGGACGCCCTCGTGGACGTCCGTGCCGCACTCGACGACGGTGGGCTCATCTGGCTGTTCACCCGCAAGGCGGGCCGCAGCGGCCACGTCGACCACGGGGACATCGAGGACGCCGCCACGACGGCGGGCCTGCACGCCACCAGCACGCTCGCGATCGCGGCCGACTGGTCCGCGACGCGGCTGGGCACGCGCGGCCGCGGCCGGTGAGCGCGCCGGGCCAGGTGCCGCGGCCGGGGGACCCGGCGCCTGAGCTCGTCCTGCCGGACACGCACGGCACGCCCGTGTCGCTGACGGGGCTGCGGGGGACTCCCGTGGCGCTCGTGTTCTTCCCCTTCGCGTTCTCGGGGCTGTGCACGTCCGAGGCGAGCGAGCTGCGGGACAACCTCGAGGACTTCGAGGGCGCGGGGGTGCGGCTGCTCGGCATCTCGTGCGACTCGCGCCACGCGTTGCGGGCCTGGGCGGAGCAGGAGGGCCTCGGGTTCGACCTGCTGTCGGACTTCTGGCCGCACGGGGCCGCCGCCCGGTCGTTCGGGGTCTTCGACGACGCCTCGGGCATGGCGGTGCGGGGCAGCTTCCTGGTCGACAGCGACGGCATCGTCCGCTGGCAGGTCGTCAACGCACCGGGCCACGTCCGGGACCTCGGCGCCTACCGGGCGGCGCTCGCGGCCCTGTAGCCCGGCGCGCACGCCAGAAGCTCCCGCCCCTCCCGCCCGGGGCGTCCCCGGCACCTGCGGCGGGCGAGGCCCGCACCGGTAGGCTGCGGGCAGATCGGGCCTGTAGCTCAGTTGGTCAGAGCGCCGCGCTTACACCGCGGAGGTCGTCGGTTCGAGACCGGCCGGGCCCACCCTCAGCGCAGCAGCACCCGCAGCTGGTCCGCGACGCGCTGCAGCTCGCCGTCAGCCCTGACCAGGGCCTCCGCGTCCCACGGGTCGCGCAGGTCGCTGTAGAGGTTGAGCGCCGCGGCGGCGCCGCCCACGACGACGGCCGGCAGGGCCGCGGCCGACCGGAACCCCGCCTCCTCGACGGCGGCGCGCCAGCCGGGCCAGCGGCGCTCCTCGGCGATGTCGGGCACGATCACGCCCGAGAGCTGGTCCATGGCGAGGATGCACGGCCCGCGGCCCTCGCGGACCTCGGCGTCGTCGCACGTGGCCGAGCGCGCGTCGCTGCTCGCGACGCGGCGGTGGCCGCCGGCCTGCCGGACGATGAGGCTGCACGACGTCTGTGCGCCGATGCGGTGGGTGGCTTGCTGCAGGATCTCGTCGATGGGGTTCGTCACGGTCACCTCCGTCGCGGCCGTGGGGGGCGGCCGGACTCCTACGGTGGCACGTCCTGGTCGTCGCGGCCACGGGAGCGCCCGGCCGGTAGCGTTCGAGCGTGACTCCCACGCTCGCCGACGTCGTCGCCCTCCTGGACCGCCGCTACCCGCCGTCGGGCGCGGAGGACTGGGACGCCGTCGGGACCGTGTGCGGCGACCCGCGGCAGCCCGTGCGCCGCGTGCTGCTCGCGATCGACGCGACATCGGCGGTGGTCGACGAGGCGCTCGAGTGGGGCGCGGACCTGCTGCTGACGCACCACCCGCTGCTCCTGCGTGGCGTGCACTCCGTCGCCGCGACCACGTTCAAGGGCGAGCTGGTCCACCGGCTCGTGCGCGGTGGCTGCGCGCTGCACGCGGCCCACACGAACGCCGACGCCGTCACGGGCGGTGTGCCGGAGTCGCTCGCCCTCGCGCTGGGCCTGGTGGACCTGCGGCCCCTCGTCCCGGCGGACGACGGCGGGGCCGGGGGAGAGCCGACGGGCGCCGGGCGCGTCGGACGGCTGCCGGAGCCGACGACGCTGCGCGCGTTCGCCGAGCGCGTCGCCCAGACCCTGCCGCGCACCGCGCAGGGGGTGCGCGTCGCCGGCGACCTGGACGCGACGGTGGCGCGCGTCGCCGTCGTCGGCGGCTCCGGCGACTCGTTCTTCGACGCCGTGCGCGCGGCGGGCGCCGACGTGTACGTGACGGGCGACCTGCGCCACCACCCGGCGCTGGAGCTGCGGCAGCGGGCGGAGTTCGAGGCGGCGACGGCCGGCCTCGAGCGGGCCGACGGGCGCCCGTTCCTCGTCGACGTCGCGCACTCGGCCAGCGAGTGGCCGTGGCTGGCGCGCGCCGCCGAGCTGCTGGCGCGGGACGTCGCCGAGGCCCACGGCGCTACGGTGGAGACCCGCGTGAGCACCCTGACGACCGACCCCTGGACGGCGCACCTCGCGTCCGACCCCCGAGAGCAAGGACCACGGCCGTGACCTCAGCACCCGTCGCCGACCAGCATCGCCTGCTGGAGGTGCAGGCGCTCGACACCCGGGCGCAGCAGATCGCCCACCAGCGCGCATCGCACCCCGCGCGCGCCGCGGTCACCGAGGCGACGGGGCTCGCGGCGGAGCTCGGCGAGCGGCTGCTCGTGGCGCGCACCGCCGTCGGCGACGCGCGGCGCGAGCTCGCCAAGGCCGAGACCGACGTCGAGCAGGTGCGTACGCGCGCCCAGCGCGACCAGGCGCGCATGGACTCCGGTGCCGCGAGCGTCAAGGACGTGCAGGCGATCAGCAGCGAGCTCGAGGCCCTGGCCAAGCGCCAGGCGGTGCTCGAGGACGCCGAGCTGGAGGTCATGGAGAGGGTCGAGCAGCTCGAGGCGGAGCTCGCGGAGATCACCGCCGAGCACGACGCCGCGGTCGCGCGCCGGGAGGCTGCCGAGGCGGAGCTGGCCGCCGCCCTGGCCGACCTCGACGCGGAGGCAGCGCGTGTGACGGCGGAGCGGGCGCAGCGCGCCGACGGACTCGACGCCGGTCTGGTCGCCCTCTACGACAAGGTCCGCGAGCGCAGCGGCGGGCTCGGCGTCGCGGTGCTGCGCGGGCACCGGTGCGAGGGCTGCCGGCTCGAGCTCAACCCGAGCGAGCGCGCCCAGATCGCGGCCGCACCGCCGGAGCAGGTCGTCCGCTGCGAGGAGTGCGGCCGGATCCTGGTGCGCGGGGTGCAGTGATGGCTCGCCTCGTCGTCGAGGCCGACGGCGGGTCGCGTGGGAACCCGGGCCCGGCCGCGTGGGGCGCTCTCGTCCGGGACGCGGCGTCCGGCCGGGTCCTGGCGGAGCGCGCGGGGTACCTCGGGGTCGCCACGAACAACGTCGCGGAGTACACCGGGCTCGTCGAGGGCCTGCGGGCCGCGGTGGCGATCGACCCCGACGCCGAGCTCGAGGTGCGGATGGACTCCCGCCTCGTCGTCGAGCAGATGTCGGGCCGCTGGCAGGTGCGGCACGAGGACATGCGCCGCCTCGTCGCGCAGGCGCGCGACGTCGTCCCGCCCGGCCGCGTGCGGTACGTCTGGGTGGAGCGCGCGCGCAACGCGGCGGCCGACGCCCTGGTGAACGAGGCGCTCGACGCACGGGCCGACGTCGCGCGCGACCGTGCGGAGCTGGCCGAGGTCACCCACCGGCCGCCGCTGCGGGTGCGGCGGCCGTCGGGTGCCGCGATGCGGTTCGACGACGACGAGCCGCTCACGGTCGTGCTGCTCCGGCACGGCGAGACCGCCATGACGGCGAGCAAGGCGTACTCGGGCTCCGGCGTCCCCGGGCCGCCGCTCAGCCCGACCGGGCGCATCCAGGCCGCGCAGGCGGCCGACCTCGTCTTCCGCATCGGCCGCGACGTGTGGGACGACCTCCCGCACCCGCGCCGCCTGCTCGCCTCCCCGATGGTGCGGACGCAGGAGACGGCGCGCGCCGTCGGACGGCGCATCGGCGCGACCGTCGAGACGGAGCCGGGGTTCGCCGAGTGCGACTTCGGCGCCTGGGAGGGCCGCACGGCGGCGCAGATCGAGGACGGCTGGCCGGGGCAGCTGCGTCGCTGGCACACGGACGCCGCCTTCCCGGCCCCGGGTGGCGAATCGATCGAGGACGTCGGCCGTCGCGTGCGCGCGGCGCTGGACGGGCTGCTCGCGCAGGGCGTGGACCGGACGGTCGTCGTGGTCAGCCACTCGGTGGCGATCCGCGCGGCCATCGGTGTGACGCTGGGCGCGCCGTCGTCAGTCTGGGCGGCTGTGCGGGTCGCTCCCGCATCGGTCAGCATCCTGCGGCTCTGGGAGGACGGGCAGCGCGAGGTCGCCGTCGTCGGGATGCCCACGGACCTGTGACGGGGCGTGCGGGCGGCGCGCTAGGCTGGCGCCGCGGATGAGTCGGCCAGGCGGTCGCGTCGAGGGAGACCTCGCCGAGGAACGTCCGGGCTCCGCAGAGCACGGTGGTGGGTAACGCCCACCCGGGGTGACCCGCGGGACAGTGCCACAGAGAACAGACCGCCTCGCCTCCGGGCTCGCCCGGGGACGAGGTAAGGGTGAAACGGTGGTGCAAGAGACCACCAGCGCACCGGGTGACCGGTGCGGCTCGGCAAACCCCACCGGGAGCAAGGCCAGAGAGGAAGCGTTCGAGGGTTGCTCGCCCGAGCTTCCGGGTAGGCCGCTGGAGGCGTGCGGCAACGTACGTCGTAGATGGATGGCCGCCACCTGTGCGGGGGCAACCGCGCACAGGGACAGAACCCGGCGTATCGGCCGACTCATCCGCCCTTCGCGGCGCCCTCGGTGGGACCGGCGGGGCGTCAGCCCTCCGTGGGGCTTGGCGCGGCGCCGACCGGCCCCGGCTCGACGCCTGCGGAGCCCCTCGACGCCGACGGCGCCTCCGAGGCCGCAGCGTCGCTGCGCACGGCCGCCGGACGCGTCCCACCCGGCCTCCCGACGCGGCGGCCGCTCGGCTCCGACCACGGGAACGCGCGCGCGAGCAGCGTCCGGGCGCGGGGCTCCAGGACCCGCACGGAGATGCGGAGCACGTCCAGGGCGAGGGACCGGGGCGGCCGGGCCGATGGAGGGACGTCCGCCTGCCTTCCGTGAGGTGCGACCGCCTGCACGGCGTCGTCGTCGCTCACCCGGCCCCCAGCTTCGTGATCATCAACCGCACGGGACTCTAGCGCTGCTCGCGACGCGCGCGGGCGCTAGTTTGCGGCCGTGACCACCACACTGAGCCGCCGGGTACGCACCGCGGTCGAGGGGCTCGCCCCCGGCTACTTCGCCCTGGTGATGGCCAGCGGGATCCTCTCGGTGGGGACGAGCCTGAAGGGCTTCGACGTCCTCTCCTCGGTCCTGCTCATCGTCTGCGCGGCCGCCTTCGTCGTCCTCCTGTGCCTGACGGCATGGCGCTTCGTCGCCTATCGCCAGGCGACCAACGACGACTTCACCGACCCGCGGCGCGGCTTCGGGTTCTTCACGTTCGTGGCCGGCACCAATGTCCTGGGCGTGCGGCTGGGCCTCGCGGGCTACCACGGGGCGACCGCCGCACTGCTCGTGCTGTCCGGCGTCGCCTGGCTGATCCTGGGGTACGTCGTCCCGTGGACCGCGGTGCTGGGGCGCGAGGAGCGCCCGGTCGTGGCCACCGCGAACGGCACCTGGTTCATCTGGGTGGTCGCGAGCCAGTCCGTCGCCATCGGTGCCGCCACGATCGAGCCGGTCGTCGACGCCGGGCGTCGCGAGCTGGCGGTGCTCGCGGTCATGTCGTGGTCGATCGGGCTCTTCCTGTACGCCGCCGCGGGGGTGTTCGTCGCGCTGCGGCTGATGCTCTACACGTTCGGGCCCGAGGACCTGACACCGCCGTACTGGGTGTCGATGGGGGCGCTGGCGATCACGGTCCTGGCGGGCGCGCGCATCGTCGAGATGGCGGACGCGCCGATGGTGGACGCGACGCGCGAGCTCGTCGCCGGGATGTCCGTCGTCTGCTGGGCGTTCGCGACCTGGCTGATCCCCGTGCTCGTCGCTGCGGGTTGGTGGCGCCACGTCGTGCGCCGGGTTCCTCTGCGCTACGACGCGACCCTCTGGAGCATCGTCTTCCCGCTCGGGATGTACGCCGTCGCGGGGATCTACCTGGGCCGGGCCGACCGGCTCCCGGTCGTGGGCATGATCGGCGCCGTCGAGCTCTGGGTGGCGCTTGCCGCGTGGGTGCTCGTGCTCGCGGCGATGGTGCGGCACGTGTGGCGCACGGTCGTGGCTGGCTGACCGGTCTGGGCCCTTCGTCCCGGGTGCTGTGATCGGTCACTCCTAGGGTCGACTTGACCCGCCCGACGCCGGGCAAAGGCCTGTAGCAGGGAGCGATCGTGCCACTCCGCGACACGCACGAGGTGGCGGCCGGCGACGGGGCCGAGGTGCTGGACGTCGCCGTCGTCGGCGGCGGCGTGGCGGGGCTCGCCGCCGCCCGCCGTCTGGCACGTGCGGGGCTGCGCGTGACCGTGCTCGAGGCCGGGGACCGGGTCGGCGGTCAGCTGCGTACCGCCACCCTGGGCGGGACGGTCGTCGACGTGGGCGCAGAGTCGGTCCACCTGGGTCCGCCCGGCGCGGCTGACCTGGTCACGGAGCTGGGGCTGCGCGAGAGCGCCTTCGAGGCGCTGCCGAGTCGGACCCTGGTCTGGACCGGACGCCGCCTGCGCCCCTTGCCCGACGGCGTCACACCGACCGGGCCGACCCGCCTGCTGCCTGTGCTGCGGTCGGGTCTCCTGTCGTGGCGTGGCGTGCTGCGGGCGGGTCAGGAACCCTTCCGTGCGCGACCCTCCGTGGCGCCCGACGTCGCGGTCGGCACCTTCCTGCGTGGGCGCTTCGGTGACGAGGTGGTCGACCGGATCGTGGACCCGCTGCTGGGGAGCCTGCACGGCGGTGACGTCGACCGGCTCGGGATCGCTGGCGTTGCGCCTCAGCTGCTCCGGGACGTGCACTCCGGCCGGTCGGTGCTGCTGCGCCGTCGCCGTCGCCGCGCCGCCGGCCCGCCGACGGCGGTCACCTGGCCCGGCGGCAACGCCGTCCTGGCGCGCGCGCTCGGGTCCGGCCTCGACGTGCGCACCGGGGTGGCTGTGACCTCGCTCGAGCGAGCCGACGGAGGGTACGAGGTCGCGGGGGACTGGGGCGCCCTCCGGGCCCGCGCCGTCGTGCTCGCGGTGCCGGCCGCCGTCGCGACCCTGCTCACGCGAGGCCTTGCACCCGAGGCGGCACGCGCGCTGGCGGCCACCCGGGCGGCATCGGTCGTCACCGTGCTGGCGCGCTACTCGAGGGACGCGCTGCCCGCCCACCTCGCGACGGCGACGGGTCTGCTCGTCCCCTCGTCGGCCGGCGTCGCGCTCAAGGCGTCGACCGTGCTGTCCGCGAAGTGGCCGCACCTCGCCGACGACGGGCTCCTGCTCCGCCTCTCGGCGGGCCGCGCTCACGGCCCGGACATGACGGAGCTCGACGACGCCACGCTGCTCGACCGGCTCACGGCAGACCTGGCTGCGGTGACGGGGATCACGGCATCGCCGTCGTCGGCGCTCGTGCACCGTTGGCCCGGTGCGCTCGCCCAGCTCGAGGTCGGTCACGTCGAGCGCACCGCCGCGGCCCGCGCGGCGCTCGCCGCCGCCCATCCCCGCGTGCTGCTGGCGGGCGCGTCCTACGACGGCCCCGGCATCGCGGCCTGCGTCCGGTCAGGTGAGCGTGCGGCGGACGCCTGCCTGGCGCTGAGCCCGGTGTCGGTCCGAGGGTGAGCGAGGTGACCGCGGGCGCCCGTCCCGTCCGGCCGGTGCGGGCGCTGCACCACGACACGGCGGACCGGCCGTTCATCATCATCTGGGAGGTCACGCGCGCGTGCCCGCTGGCGTGCCTGCACTGTCGCGCGGACGCCGTGACGCGGCGCGACCCACGAGAGCTCACGACGTCCGAGGGCCGGGGCCTGCTCGACCAGGTCGCGTCCTTCGGCGCGCCCCGCCCGCTCGTCGTGCTCACGGGCGGCGACCCCTTCGAGCGCCCGGATCTCGTCGACCTGGTGGCCTACGGCACGTCGCTGGGCCTCTCCGTCTCCGTCTCGCCGTCGGTCACGCCGCAGCTCACCCGCACCACGCTCGATCGGCTGCGCGACGCGGGCGCCAAGGCGGTCTCGATCTCCCTCGACGGCGCCCACGCGGCGACGCACGACGCGTTCCGGGGGATCCCCGGGGTCTTCGACGCGACGCTGACGGCGCTGCAGGACGTGCGGGATGCCGGTCTGCGGCTGCAGGTGAACACCACCGTCACGGGGGACACCGTGCTCGAGCTCCCCGAGGTGCTGCGGCGCGTCCTCGACGCGGGCGCCTCGTTGTGGAGCGTCTTCTTCCTCGTCCCCGTCGGACGAGGCGCCCGGCTGCGCCCGCTCACCGCGGAGCAGACGGAGGAGGTCCTGCACTGGCTGCACGACGTCGGCGACATCGTCGCGGTCAAGGCGACCGAGGCCGCGCACTTCCGCCGGCTGGCCGTCCAGAGGGCGGCGGCTGACGACGTCGTCGCCGTGTTCCCGCCCGGGCCCCTGCGCGCGGAGCTCCGCCGGCGAACGGCGGTCGCGCTCGACGGCGCGGTGGTCCGGCGGCGACCGCCCCGCCCACCGCTCGACGTCGGCTCGGGCCGGGGCTTCGTCTTCGTCGACCACCGGGGAGACCTCTACCCGAGCGGGTTCCTGCCCGAGCGTGCGGGATCGGTGCGCGACGCGCCGCTGCCTGAGCTCTACCGGGAGTCGGCGAGGCTGCGTCGGCTGCGTGACCCCGAGCTCCTCACGGGACGGTGCGGGCGGTGCGAGTTCCGCGCCGTCTGCGGCGGCTCCCGTTCCCAGGCGTACGCGGCCGCCGGCGACGCGCTCGCCGAGGACCCGACGTGTGCGTGGCGGCCCGCCGCCGGCTGAGGACGGGTGCCTAGGCCTGCGACCGACTCACGACGGTCGCCATGTCGACCGCGCGAGCGGCTCGGATGATGGCGTCGAGCTCGTCGGCCGAGAGCATCGCGGCCTCGGCGTACACGAGGATCCCGTCGCGGTAGACCATCACGTCCGGGACCGCCGTCACCCCGTTGGCCGCGGCGAGCGCAGGCTCGGCGAGCGTGTCGACCGTGGCGAACGTGAGGTCGGCGTGGTCCCGTGACGCCCGCTCGAACACCGCGCGGAACTTCCGGCAGGGCCCCGACCAGTCCGCCCACCAGCAGACCAGCACGATGCCCTCCTGTGCGACGGCCGCGTCGAACGTCGCACTCGTCAGCGCGGTGCTCGTCCGATCAGGCCTGGTGCACATGCCCAGGAACCATCTCGTGGCCGGCGACGAGTGGGGTGTCGGCGGGGATCGTCCCGAGCTTCCCCGCGCCGCCGGGTGAGCCGATCGGCCGGACCCGGCCTGGCAGCACCGCCTCGAAGAACGCTGCGTTGTCGGCCCGGTAACCGGCCAGCGCAGGAGGCAGGTCGTCCTCGTAGTAGATGGCTTCCACCGGGCAGACGGGCTCGCAGGCGCCGCAGTCCACGCACTCGTCGGGGTGGATGTACAGCGAGCGTTCGCCCTCGTAGATGCAGTCGACGGGGCACTCGTCGACACAGGCCCTGTCCTTGACGTCGATGCACGGCGCCCCGATGACGTAGGTCATGGCTTCCCCTCTCGGGCGGTGGCGTCCGGGTCTGCCGACGAGGGCGCCGACTGCAGGTCCGTCACCATCCGAACGCCCGCTTGACGTCGTCGCTCATCATCTCCGGCGTCCAGGCGGGGCGGTGCGTGATCTCCACCTCGGCCCGATCCACGGCGCCGCTTGCGAGCAGGACCCTGCGCACCTCGTCGGTGATGTACTCCCCGAGCGGGCAGGCCGGCGTCGTCGTCGTGATGAGCGCGGCCGCTACTCGGTTGTTCAGCTCGAGGCCGTAGACGAGCCCGAGCGAGACGATGTCGACGCCCAGCTCGGGGTCGATCACGTCGCGCAGCTCCTCGCGCAGCTGGGCGAGCTCCGTGTCGGCGCCGACGAGGCGGGCGACGGCGAGCGGTTCGCGGCTCATCTCGGTAGGTGGGGGAGTGCGGTGGCCATGGCTTTAGTTTTCACGAAAGAACTGGTAAAAACAACCGAGCGGCCTCGCCCCACACTCCAGGAGAGTCATGTCGACGACCAGCAGTCCCGCAGCCGACCCGATCCAGCCCGAGCCGGCCCGAGCGGCCGAGCTCGACGTGCGCACCCTGCCGCACGGAGAGCGGCACGGGACGATCTTCGAGCGCCTCGCCGCGCTCGCCGCTCGGGAGAGCTTCGTCATCCGGAACGACCACGACCCCAAGCCGCTGCGCTACCAGACCGAGTCGCTGTGGCCGGGTGTCTTCGAGTGGACGTACCTCGAGGCGGGGCCTGCGGTGTGGCGGGTGGAGATCACTCGTGTCGGCTGAGGTCTCCACCGCCACGGCGCCGCCGCAGACGCCGCACGACGTCGACCTGGTCGCCGGGTTGGTCCGCACGCTGACCAGGGCATGTCGCGCCCTCGCGGAGGCCGGGCACTCGCCGGACGCAGGGCGTCTCGCGGCCGACGGCTGGGCAATGCTGCGGCACGCGCGCCCGGACCTCGCCGACCGTCTGGACGGAACCATGCACTACGTCGCCCGCCTCGAGCAGCAGCTCGAGACCACCGAACCCGGACCGGAGGTCCGCATGTCCACGCCTGACCGCACGATCGACGTCCGCACGGAGATCCCTCGCGTCCGTCACGAGCTGATCTTCACCACCTTCGACACGCTCCCGGTCGACGCCGCCTTCGTGCTGGTGAACGACCACGACCCCAAGCCGCTCTACTACCAGCTCGCGGCCGAGCACCCGGGGGAGTTCACCTGGGAGTACCTCGACGAGGGGCCCGAGGTCTGGCGCGTCCGGATCGGCCGCGTCGCCGCCGCCTGAGGGTCGCAGCAGGCGCCCCCCGCCTGCCCACCACCAAGGAGCTGCCATGCCCGACATGTATCCGCCCGCCACTGCGGAGGTCGCCGCCCGCCGTCGCGAGCTTGCACCTGAGATCAACGAAGCATGGGACCGGTTCAGCTCGGCGGTGTTCGCCGCCGGGTCCCTCGACGAGGTCACCAAGCAGCTGATCGCCGTCGCCGTCGCGCACGTGACGCAGTGTCCCTACTGCATCACCGGGCACACGCGGCTGGCGCGCCGTCATGGCGCGTCGGACCAGCAGATCATGGAGGCGATCTGGGTCGCGGCGGAGATGCGCGCGGGCGGCGCGTATGCGCACTCCACGCTCGCGCTCGGAGCCCTCGGGGAGCACGCCGCGGGTCACGGCGCGCCGACCCCACGCAGGGGCCCGCTGGCCACTGACTAGGACGCCGGTGACCTGCGCACGCGGGCCACGCACAGGCGTGGGGTGACGAACGGTTCGAGCGACTCCGCGACGGCACCACCGCCGAGCTCGTCGAGCACGCCCTGCATGATGCCGAGGTGGACGCCGCAGACGACCGTGGGGTACTGGGTCGCGACCTCGCGGAACGGGCAGTGCCGCAGCGCGAGGGACGTCGTCCCCGCGTCCGTCGAGGCCTCGGGCTGGAACCCGATCTCCGCGAAGACCCGGTGCAGCACGTCGACCGCGGCGTCTGCGTCGCGCGCGTCGTCGGCAGGCGGCCGCTCGACGAGGCGCCGGCCCCACGAGTGCCCCGTCGCCACGGCCGCGTCGTGCGCGTCGTCGACGGATGCCGCCAGTCCGGCGAGCATCTCTGCGAGGAGCCGGTAGCTGCGCTGGTCCGGCGCCTGGTCCGGCGCCACGTACAGCACGCGGGGGCGTCCGGGGGACGTCCTCGCCTCGACCGTGCGCACGACCAGCCCTTGGGTGGCCAGGGCGTCGAGGTGGAATCGGGCCGTGTTGGGGTGCAGCCCGGTCAGTGCAGCGACGTCGGCGACGCCGAGCGCCTCGGGCGACTGCCGCAGGGACTGCAGGACGGCCTGGCGGCGCGCCCTGAGCTGCGGCACGGGCGGATCGGACAGTGTCGGCCCACTCGTGGCGGCCGGCCCCGCCCCGGCGACGTCGTCCTCGGCCGCCGTCATGACGTGCGCGCGATCACGTAGTCACGCAGGGCGACGGCGTTGTTGTGCTCGGGGTCCCGTGCGCTGAAGAGGAGCGTCACGGGCTCCGTGGCCACGATCGGTCGCCATGCGTCCGGGTTCGCGTCCAGCTCGGCGAAGTAGCGCTCCCGGAACTCCGGCCACCTCTGCGGGTCGTGCCCGAACCACTGACGCAGCGCGGTGCTCGGTGCTGCGTCCTTGAGCCACGCGTCGATGCGGAGCGCGTCGCGCCGCACGCCGCGCGGCCAGAGCCGCTCCACGAAGAAGACGCGTCCGTCCGGCGGGGGCGGGTCGTAGACGCGCGCCAGAGCGATCGTTCCCACACCTCGCTCCCCTCGGTAGGACGGGTGCATCCCTGCGCGGCGTGACGGCGCCCTGTGGGCCGCCGAGCCGGCTTTGACACCAAGTTCGATAGTAGCAATTCGAGGCATGCTGCCGAGGGCTTGCGGGGACGCCCTCCGGTCGTCCGACGGTGGCGACCGTCGACCGCGCGGCAGCCCTGACCCGATCGCGGCGCGGTCATGAACCGGCCGACGGCGTCGATATTCGGCGTGCCCCTCACCCGGACGGCGGTGCGTGCCGATACTGGGAGTGGTCGACGCCGACTACGCGCCGACTGCGCCGCTTGGGACGGCGTCTGGTGCGAGGCCCGGGGGCGCCCGGCGCCGCAGGGAGGCGTGATGCCGGTCATGACGATGCTCGTGCTGCTGGGGCTCGGAGCCCTCGCGGCCGCGCTGGCGGGCGTGACGCCGCGGCAAAGGCGTGCCGGTACCCCCGACGACGGGCCGCTCGGCCTCGGGGCGGGCCGCACCGCCGTCTGCCCGGCGTGTCAGGAGACCGCGCTCGAGCTGGTCGACGTCGGGACCTCCGCGCGCACGCTGCCGCGGGTGCGGTGCGGCGCGTGCCGCACCGCCTACACCGTGCGGGGGACGCTCATCTCGGTCCCGGTCCAGCGCAGCCGCGCCGCCTGACGCCCGCGCGGCTCCGTCAGGCGGGCCGCCCGCCGTGCGCCCACAGCACCTGGCGGTCGTGCTCCCCGGCGACCCACGGGTCCGCCAACCTCTCGTCGGTCACCTCGCTGGAGGAGACGAGCGCCGTCAGGTACGCGCGGTCCGCCGCGAGACGCCGCGCCAGGCCGGTGCCGTCGGCCACCGTGCCGTGCCCCGGGATCAGCACCTCGACGTCGTAACGCTGAGCGGCCTGCTCGATGCGATCGAGCGCGGTGTGGTGATCGCCGACGGGGTCCGTCGCGTCGAGGTCCAGCAGCGGTACCTCGCGGTCGGAGCACAGGTCGCCCGCCAGCAGCACGCCGCGCTCCGGGACGACGAGCGCCGCGCTGCCGAGGCAGTGGGCGCGATGCGGCACGACGACGGCTCGCGGTCCGTCCCAGGGC
>JAEWYD010000062.1 GCA_023462275.1 Actinomycetes bacterium | reverse complement strand
GTACGGAGCCGGTCGGCCTGACCATCACGGCCGATGGCGCCGCGCAGGCGCCCGACCGCCTCGAGCTCCGCTTCCGGACGCCGGTCGGGCACGCGGGCGAGACGGGCCCGGACGAGGCGGCCGGCGTCGTGCGCGAACAGCTGGCGGGTCTGGGCGGCGCCCGGTCGGACGACGGACCCACGGTCGCCGTCGACGGCACGTGGCGGTTCGCCGCGCAGACCGCCGGCTCCCTGGCGGTGGACGGCCTCGAGTCGCTGGCGGTCGCCGTCGGCGGCGCGGCGGGCTGACGGCGGGCGGCGGGCGGGCTGATGGCGGGGCGGACCACTTGTCTTGCGAGAAGACGGGCGGGCTGACGGCGGGGCGGACCACTTGTCTTGCGAGTACTGCATTCCGCGGAAGGCAGTTTCCGCGCCTGTCGTCCGTCCGGGCGCGCAAGACCCGATCCAGCGCCGCCCCGTCCGCGGGAAGACGGGCTGGCACAGGGACCTCTTGTCTTCGAGAAGACGGGCGGGCTGACGGCGGGGCGGACCACTTGTCTTGCGAGTACTGCTTTCCGCGGAAGGCAGTTCCCGCGCCTGTCGTCGGTCCGGGCGTGCAGGACCCGATCCAGCGCCGCCCCGTCCGCGGAAGGACGACCGCCCGCCCGAGACGACCGCCCGGCCGAGACGAGCACCCGAATAGTCCCGGTGCGACTCGGGACAGAAGTCCCTGTCTGGAATACCCTACGGGGGTACCGTGTTCTGCACGGTCGTACCGCACCGACGAGACGGGGGAAGCCATGGCGGGCTACAGCGGCACCAAGGACGACTACCTCAAGCGGCTCCGACGCATCGAGGGGCAGGTCCGCGGCATCGCGCGCATGGTGGAGGAGGACGAGTACTGCATCGACATCCTCACCCAGGTGTCCGCCGTCACGAAGGCGCTCCAGGCCGTGAGCCTCGGGCTCGTCGAGGACCACCTCGGCCACTGCGTCGTGCACGCCGCCCGCGAGTCCGACCAGGCCGGCGCCGAGAAGGTCCGCGAGGCGGCCGACGCCATCGCGCGGCTCGTCCGGAGCTGACGTCACCACCGCCCCGTCCACCACCACCGAACCCACCACAGGAGAACCCATGAGCACCCAGACCGTCGACGTCCAGGGCATGACCTGCGGCCACTGCGTCAAGGCCGTCACCGAGGAGCTGACCGCGATCGACGGCGTGAGCGACGTCGCCGTCGACCTCGTCTCGGGCGGCACCTCGCACGTGACGATCACCGCGGCCGAGCCCGTCTCCGACGAGGCGATCGCCGCCGCCATCGACGAGGCGGGCTACACGCTCGCGCCGCCGCGCTCGCTCCTCTGAGCCACCGCGCCGCTCCCACCCGAGCGCGCATCCCAGGGCAGTTCCGGTTCCACCAGCTCCACAGGACGTGATCGCATGACCCACGACCCGACCACCCCCACCGCCGGCGGCACCGCCGTCGCCGGGCGTCCCGACGCCACGGCGGTCCTCGGCACGCTGCAGCTCGCCGTCGGCGGCATGACGTGCGCGTCCTGCGTCGCGCGGGTCGAGAAGAAGATCAACAAGATTCCGGGGGCGACCGCCCTGGTGAACCTCGCGACGGAGCAGGCGAGCGTCGAGCTCACCGCGGACGTCGACGCGGCCGCCGTCGTCAAGGCCGTCGAGAGCGCGGGCTACACCGCGACGGTGATGCGGGACAGCCGGGCCCACCACCCCGGCCGCATCGAGCAGGCGCACGACGCCGGCGACCTCGCCGACCACGCGGGCCACTCGGCGACCGACATGGCCCTGTCCGGGCACACCATGGCCCCCGGCCACGAGATGTCCGAGGACGAGGACACCTCCGCACCCGTCGCCGACCGGGGCGCGGACCTGCGGCGTCGGCTGGTCGTGGCGGCCGTGCTTGCGACACCGGTCGTCCTGCTCTCGATGGTCGCGCCGCTGCAGTTCCCGGGCTGGCAGTGGGTCGTCACGGTGCTCGCGCTGCCGATTGTCACGTGGGCGGCCTGGCCGTTCCACAAGGCCGCGGGGCGGGCGGCCCGGCACGGCGCGTCCACCATGGACACCCTCGTCTCGCTCGGCGTCATCGCCGCGAGCGCGTGGTCGCTGTGGGCGGTGCTGCTCGGCGGCGCCGGCGAGATCGGCATGCGGATGGAGCCCACGCTCATCCCGCGCGCCGCGATGCCGGGCATGGACACCCCCGAGCTGTACTTCGAGGTCGCGTCGGTGGTGACCACGTTCCTGCTCGCGGGCCGCTACGCCGAGCACCGGTCCCGGCGTCGGGCGGGCGACGCGCTGCGCTCGCTGCTCGCCATGGGCGCGACGGACGCCACGCTGCTGGCCGACGACGGCGGCCGCCGCGTCGAGCGGCGCGTCCCCGTCTCCGCGCTGCGAGTCGGCGACCTGTTCGCCGTCCGGCCGGGCGAGAAGGTGGCGACCGACGGCGTCGTGCTCGA
Source organism: Actinomycetes bacterium (assembly GCA_023462275.1). Classification (GTDB taxonomy): domain Bacteria; phylum Actinomycetota; class Actinomycetes; order Actinomycetales; family Cellulomonadaceae; genus Actinotalea. The sequence goes on along the minus strand of JAEWYD010000062.1, from coordinate 4,111 downwards.
GGGCACGTCCGCCGTGGACACCTCGCTGCTCACCGGCGAGCCGGTCCCGGTGGACGTCGGGCCGGGCTCGCACGTGACGGGCGCGACCGTCAACACGTCCGGGTACCTCGTGGTCCGGGCCGAGCGCGTCGGCGAGGAGACGATGCTGGCCCAGATCGGCCGGCTCGTGACGCAGGCGCAGACCGGCAAGGCGCCCGTGCAGAGGCTCGCCGACCGGATCTCCGCGGTGTTCGTGCCCGTCGTCATCGCCATCGCCCTCGGCACCTTCGTGGTGTGGATGGTGACGGGCGGCGGCGCGCAGGCGGCGTTCACGGCCGCCGTCGCGGTGCTGATCATCGCCTGCCCCTGCGCCCTCGGGCTTGCGACGCCGACGGCGCTGCTGGTCGGCACCGGGCGCGGCGCGCAGCTGGGCATCCTCATCAAGGGCCCGGAGATCCTCGAGTCGACCCGCCGCGTCGACACCGTGGTGCTCGACAAGACTGGCACGGTGACCGAGGGCCGCATGGCCGTCGTCGACGTCATCGCGAGCGCTGCGGCCGACGGCACCACCCCCGAGGAGGTGCTGCGCTACGCCGGCGCCGTCGAGTCGCGCTCGGAGCACCCGATCGCGCAGGCGGTCGCGGCGGCCGCCGCAGCCTCCCCCTCCTCAGAGTGGAACGTTCCGCGCACCGCGACCGATGTTGTGGAACGTTCCGCGCGCGGAGCGTTCCACAACGAGGGGGAGGTGCCGGCGGCGGGGACGTCCGACGTCGAGCTCGACGTCACCGAGTTCACCAACCACGCCGGCCGCGGCGTCGAGGGCGTGGTCCGTCCCGCGCACGTCGGGGTCGAGCTGGCCCGCCGCGTGCTCGTCGGCCGCCCCGCGTGGCTGCGCGAGCAGGGCGTGGACACCACGGCGCTCGACGACGCCTTCACGGCCGCCGAGGCCGACGGCGCCACCGCGGTCATGGCGGCGTGGAACGGGGCGGCGCGCGGCGTCGTCGTGCTCCGCGACCCGCTCAAGGCCACGTCGCAGGAGGCGGTCGCCGAGCTGCGCGCCCTCGGGTTGCGGCCGGTGCTCCTCACCGGCGACAACGCCGGCGCCGCCCGCGCCGCCGCAGCGCAGGCGGGCATCACCGAGGTGATCGCCGAGGTGCTGCCGGCGGACAAGGTGGACGCCGTCCGCTCGCTCCAGGGGCAGGGCCGCGTCGTCGCGATGATCGGCGACGGCGTGAACGACGCCGCCGCGCTCGCCCAGGCCGACCTGGGCCTGGCGATGGGCACGGGCACCGACGTCGCGATGCAGGCCGCCGACATCACGCTGGTGCGCGGCGACCTGCGCTCGGCGGGCCAGGCGATCCGGCTCTCACGCCGGACCCTGCGGATCATCAAGCAGAACCTGTTCTGGGCCTTCGCGTACAACGTCGCGGCGATCCCGCTCGCGGCGCTCGGCCTGCTCAACCCGATGATCGCGGGCGGGACGATGGCGTTCAGCTCAGTGCTCGTCGTCAGCAACTCGCTGCGCCTGCGCCGCGCCGCCTGACCCGCCGCGCCCTTCCCCCAAACTGGAGCGAAGTACACGGACACGCCGGGCGTGTCCCCGCACTTCGCTCCAGTTTGCGGACGGGGAGGTGGGGCGGCACAGGGGCGGCACAGGCGGTGCACAGCGCGGCCGCGTAGGTTGACCGCGTGAGCGAGCCGACCACCTCGGTGCCCGACGCCGGGCACGGGCCGGGCGCGCTCGCGCACCCCCGGTACGCCTCGGACGACGTCCCCCAGCCGGGCACCTTCCCGCCCGACGCCGGCCGGCCGGACACCAGCACGGCCGGCACCAGCGCAGCGGGCACCGGCACGGCGGCGTGGCGCCGGCGGATCACGGCCGAGGTCTGGATCGTCCTCGGCCTCTCCCTCGGGCAGGCCGGCGTCTACGCCGTGGTGCGGCTGATCGACCGCTACACGCGCGAGGAGGCGCTCGCCCGTCAGGTCGCGGTCCTCAACCCCGCGCGGTCGGACCGCGTCTGGCTCGACCTCGTCTACCAAATCCTCGCGATCGGCTTCGCGCTCGTCCCTGTCGCCCTGGCCCTCTACCTGCTCGCCGAGCCCGGCCGCCGCGCCGCGCGCCGCATCGGGCTCGACAGCTCCCAGCCCGGCCGCGACCTCGCCGTCGGCGTCGCGCTGGCGGGTGTGATCGGCATCCCCGGCCTCGGCCTCTACGTCCTCGCGCGCACCCTGGGCCTGAGCGCCAGCGTCAACCCCGCGGGCCTCGGCGACCACTGGTGGACGGTCAGCATCCTCATCCTCGCCGCCGCCCAGAACGCGCTCCTGGAGGAGGTCGTCGCCGTCGCGTACCTCACCGAGCGCCTGCGCGAGCTGCGCTGGGGCGTCCCGGCGATCCTCGCGGCCTCCGCCCTGCTGCGCGGGTCGTACCACCTGTACCAGGGGCCCGGGATGGCGGTCGGCAACGTCGTCATGGGCCTGCTGTTCACCGGCTACTACCTGCGGCGACGGCGCGTCATGCCGCTCGTCGTCGCGCACACGACGCTCGACGTCGTCGCGTTCGTCGGGTACGCCCTGCTTCCGGGCAGCGTCCTGGAGTTCCTCCACATCACCTGATCGGCCGAACGGCTCATCCACGGGGCCGATCCGGTCGATGCTTGGGCTGACGGGACCCGACGGCGGACGGACGACGATGGCGAGCCACCTGCGCACCACCGTGGTGGCGCTCGTCGTGCTCGCCGCGGCCGTCCCGGTGCTGCTCTGGCTCCGCAGCGTCGACCTCGTCACCGGCGACCCGTGGGTGCTCGGGCTGCTGCTGCCGCTCGTGATCCTCGTCGGCGACGACCGGTCCCAGGCGCAGCTCGGCAGCGGTCGGCTCGAGGACCTGCCCGCCCTGCGCCTCACCGTCGCCGCCGCCGTCGCCGCGGCCTTCTGCTGGTTCGCCGGCTGGAGCATGCTCGTCCCCGCTGCGACCACCCTGGTGTCGGTGCCGCTGCTCAACCGCGCGACCGTGCGGACGTCGGTGCACGGGGCGCTGGTCGTGGTGGTCACGACGCTCATCGGCGAGGTCGCCGTGGGACTGGGAAGCATCGCCTCCGTCGTCGACCGCGCCGCCTCGCACGCGGGCGCCGGCTTCCTCCTCGTCATCGCTCTCGCGTCCATCGCGGCTATCTCGCGCGGCGCCACCGACCAGCGCGCCGCCGCGGAGGCGCTGCTGCGGGCCGAGGCGCGCCTGCGCGCCCTCATGGAGAGCTCGACGGACGTGCTCACGGTGAGCGACGCCGTCGGGCGCCTCACCTACGTGAGCCCGGCGGTCGAGCGCGCCATGGGCTACACGCCCGCCGAGCTGGTGGGCCGCCCCCTGCTCGACATCGTCGACGCCGAGCACCGCCAGGCCGTGGCGGACCGCCTCGCGGAGCTCGCCGGCCGCGGCGGCGACGCCCGCGCCAGCATGGACGTGCTGGTGGTCCACGCGAGCCTCGAGCACCGCTGGTACGAGTGGACGTTCCACAACCTGCTCGACGACGCGCTCGTGGAGGGCATCGTCATCCAGCAGCGGGACGTGAGCGACCGGCTCCGCGACCAGCGCGCGCTGCAGCACGCCGCGGCGCACGACGACCTCACGCAGCTGCCCAACCGCGCCGAGCTCATCCGGCGCGTGCGGGCGACCCTCCCGCAGGCCGGGCCCGGCGCGGCCGTCGCCTTCCTGTTCATCGACCTCGACCGCTTCAAGGACGTCAACGACAACCTCGGCCACCAGGCCGGCGACGACGTCCTGGTGGTGGCCGCGCGCCGGCTCGCCACGTCGCTGCGCGGGCACGACCACCTCGGCCGGCTGGGCGGCGACGAGTTCGGCGTCCTGCTCACCGAGGTGCGCGACGAGGACGAGGTGCGCGCCGTCGTCGAACGCCTGGTCACCGCGCTCGAGCAGCCGATCACGCTGCCGTCCACCACCGTGTCGGTCGGCGCCAGCATCGGCTACGCCCTGACGACGGACCCCACCGCGCCGGTCGACCTGCTGCTGGCGACGGCGGACGCGCGGATGTACGCCGTCAAGAGCGCCGGTCGGCGCTGACGCCGTCGGGGCCGTCGGCCGCGCCGCCCGCCGCGCCACCGGCCGGCCCACCGACAGGCC
>JAEWYD010000061.1 GCA_023462275.1 Actinomycetes bacterium | reverse complement strand
CGCGCCCACCGGCTCCGGCTCGTCGTCGGCCACCGGGCCGGGCGCCGCGGCCACGTCGCCCCCGTCGGGGGTCACGACGCCGTCGCGTCGCCCCCGGCGGCGCCGCACGAGTGCCATGACGCGGTCGACGACGACGCCCAGCAGCAGGCCCGCCCCCACGCCGACCACCAGGGCCAGCGTCGGGTGGTTCTTCAGCCACACCCCCGCACCGATGCCCAGCACCACCGAGTACACCGACCAGCTCACGGCCGCGATCGCAGCCAGGCCGGTGAAGCGCAGCCGCGGGTAACCCGTGGTGCCCGCGGTCATGTTCACCGCGACCCGGCCGATCGGGACGTAGCGCGCCGCGATGATGAAGGACCCGCCGCGCTTCTCGAGCGCGTGCTCCGCCCAGTCGATCGCCTTGCTGGCCCGCTCGCTCTGCATGAACCGGATGCGGCGGACGGGAATGTGCTTGCCGATCTCGTACGCGATCTGGTCCCCGCTGAACGCGCCCGCGGCCGCGGCCGCGCCGAGGATCCAGAAGTCGGCCGTGCGCTCGTGCACGAAGAGCGTCGCGAGCGCGATGATCACCGACTCGCTGGGGATGGGCGGGAAGAACCCGTCGATCGTGGCGAAGAGGTAGACGGCCAGGAAGACCCACGGTGTTCCCGCGAGCGCGATGGCCCAGTCGTTCACCGCGTGCACGCTCGCCGCCTCTCTCCCGGCCCCGTCCGGCCGCTGCGGCCACCGTACGGCAGCCCGCGCGACCAACGATATGGGGGTCCACCCCCACTGCACCCGGAGTGGCGCCCGACCGCCGTCAGGGCAGGTCGAAGCCCAGCGCGGCGGCCGCGCGGCTCGGCGTCGCGTCGTAGGACCAGCCCGCCGCGTCGCGCCCGACGACGAGCGACCGCAGCTGCGCGGCGTCGACGTAGAGCCGCCCGCCCAGGTGGTCCGTCTCGTGCTGGACGATCCGCGCCGACCAGCCGTGCACGACCTCGTCGACGTCGGCGCCGGTCTCGTCGGTCCCCGTGACCCGCACCGACCGCCAGCGTGGCGTCACCGCCTGCCAGCCGGGCACACTCAGGCACCCCTCGTAGAAGGACGCGCGGTCCTCGCCGACGGGCTCGTAGGCGGGGTTCACCAGGACCCGGAAGGGCAGCCCCGCCCGCTCGCGGACACGCGCCGTCTCGGCGTCCACGGCCCCCGGGTCCTCCAGGACCGCGAGCGCGACGCCGAGGCCCACCTGAGGTGCGGCCAGCCCGACGCCGGGCGCCTCACGCATGGTGGTGCGCATGCCCGCGACCAGCTCGGGCAGCAGGTCGTCGACCGACCCGTCGTAGCGGTCCGCCGGCCGCCGCAGCCCCGGGTGCCCGGCGACGACGATCGGCCACGGGGCGGGCCGGGCGAGCAACGCCTCCACCGCCGGGCGCAGCTCGCTCACAGCGCAAGCCGCTCGCGCACCACCTCGGCGAGGTCGGTCGCCACCTGCTGGGCGACGTCGGCGGTCGCCGCCTCGACCATGACGCGCACGACCGGCTCGGTGCCGGACGGGCGCAGCAGCACGCGGCCCGAGCCGCCGAGCTGCGACTCCGCCGCCGCCACCGCGGCCTGCAGCCCGGCGTCGCTGCCCGCACGCCCCCGGTCGACGCCGGCCACGTTGACGAGGACCTGCGGCAGCTTGGCCACCGTCGCGGCCAGGTCGGCGAGGCTGCGTCCCGTCTCAGCCATCCGCGAGGCGAGCTGGAGCGCCGTCAGGACGCCGTCGCCCGTGGTGGCGTGCGCGGCGATGACGAGGTGGCCCGACTGCTCGCCACCGAGGCCGAACCCGCCGCCCCGCATCGCCTCGAGGACGTACCGGTCGCCGACGTTCGTCTGGACGGTCGTGATGCCGGCCGCGTCCATCGCGAGGGTGAGCCCGAGGTTGCTCATGACGGTCGTCACGAGGGTGTCGTGCGCGAGCTCGCCCCGGTCGCGCAGCGCGACGGCGAGGATGCCCATGATCTGGTCGCCGTCCACGAGGTCGCCGTTCGCGTCCACCGCGAGGCACCGGTCGGCGTCGCCGTCGAACGCAACGCCCAGGTCGGCGCCCGCGGCGACGACGGCCGCGCGCAGGGGCTCCATGTGCGTCGAGCCGCACTTTTCGTTGATGTTGCGGCCGTCCGGCGAGGCGTTGATGACGACGACGTCGGCCCCGGCGGCCCGCAGCGTGCTCGGGCCCACCGTGCTCGCGGCGCCGTTCGCGCAGTCCACCGCGATGCGCAGCCCGGCCAGCCCCTGGCCGGCCACCGCCTGCGGGAGGGTCTCGATGAGGTGGGCGACGTAGAGCTCCTCGGCGATGCCTGGGTCCGCGTTGACCCGCCCCACCGCCGCGCCCACGGGGCGCTCCCACGGCTCGCCCATCCGGTTCTCGATCGCGTCCTCGACGTCGTCGGGGAGCTTGATGCCACCGCGGGCGAAGAACTTGATGCCGTTGTCCGGCATCGGGTTGTGCGACGCCGAGAGCATGACGCCGAGGTCGACGCCGAGGGCCCCGGTCAGGTAGGCGACACCAGGGGTGGGCAGCACGCCCACGTCGATGACGTCGACGCCGGCGCTCGCCAGGCCCGCGATGACGGCGGCCGAGAGGAACTCGCCCGACGCGCGGGGGTCACGGCCGACGACGGCGCGTGGTCGGTGCCCGTCGAAGGCTCCCGAGGCGCCGAGGACGTGCGCGGCGGCCACCGACACGTCGAGGGCGAGCTCCGCGGTCACCTCCCGGTTCGCCATTCCGCGTACCCCGTCGGTTCCGAACAACCGCCCCATCCGAAGACCTCCTCGTCGTGCACCGACTGTTCCACACCGCGCCGCCCGGCTGGCGCACCCACGTGCACGTGCCGGGAAAACGCCACGGCCCCGATGGCGCGCCATCGGGGCCGGGCGAGGTGATCAGGTCAGCGCTTGGAGTACTGCGGCGCCTTGCGGGCCTTCTTCAGACCGGCCTTCTTCCGCTCCACGACGCGCGGGTCGCGGGTGAGGAAGCCGGCCTTCTTCAGCGCCGGGCGGTTGTGCTCGGCGTCGATGGCGTTGAGCGCGCGGGCGATGCCGAGGCGCAGGGCGCCGGCCTGGCCGGTCACGCCGCCGCCGTTGATCCGCGCGATGACGTCGAAGCGGCCCTCGACGTCGACCAGCTTCAGCGGGCTGTTGACGATCTGCTGGTGGACCTTGTTCGGGAAGTAGTCCTCGAGCGCGCGGCCGTTGATCCGCCACTGCCCGGTGCCGGGCACCAGGCGGACACGGGCGACGGCCTCCTTGCGGCGGCCCAGGGCCTGGCCCGGCGCCGTCAGCGACGCGCCGCGCCCGGCGGGCGCCGGCGACTCGGAGGTGTAGCTGGTGGGCGTCTCGTCGCCCTCGTCGATCTCGACAGTGGTCTCGGCCACGTGTTCCTCGCGTCCTTAGTGGTGTTCGTCAGCAGCCGCGGGCTACTGGGCGACCTGGGTGATCTCGAAGGGCTTCGGCTGCTGCGCCGTGTGCGGGTGCTCCGGGCCGGCGTAGACCTTCAGCTTGCGCAGCTGGTTGCGGCCGAGGGTCGTCTTGGGGAGCATGCCGCGAACCGCGGTCTCGATGACGCGCTCGGGCCGCTTGGCCAGGAGCTCGCCGACGGCCACAGCGCGCAGGCCGCCCGGGTAGCCGGAGTGGCGGTACGCCATCTTGTTCTCGCGCTTGGCGCCCGTGAGGGCGACCTTGTCGGCGTTGACGACGATCACGAAGTCGCCGCCGTCGGCGTGCGGCGCGAACGTCGGCTTGTGCTTCCCGCGGAGGAGGGTCGCGACGTGCGACGCGAGCCGACCGAGCACGACGTCGGTGGCGTCGATGACGTACCAGGTCGCCTGGACGTCGCCGGGCTTCGGGGTGTACGTGCGCACGGTCGTAGCCTCTGTCTCGTGTAGCTGATGGTGTCTCGACCCCTCTGCGGAGGTCGGGGGCGTCGTCGGCGCTCGCGGGCCGCCTGGTCGGGACACTCGGCACGAGCACGCGTGTCAACCGGGCGCGCCGACAGAGACGCACAACGACATGCCAGAGTACCTGCGCGCCGCACGAAGGGTCAAAACGCGTCCGTGGGCCGCGGGCGCGCCGGTCGGCGGCACGGCGCGCGGC
>JAEWYD010000060.1 GCA_023462275.1 Actinomycetes bacterium | reverse complement strand
GGGTCGCGCCCGTGGGCGGACCCTGCTGGGGCACCACCGGCCCGGGCGCGGCCGGTGCACTCTCCGTGGCGGGTCGCTCCGGCGTCGGGCGGGCGAGCCCCGGGAAGGTGCCGCTGGCGGCGTCGGCGGCGCCGGACTCCACGGCGTCCACGACGTCCGCGAGCCGGGCGTGCCGGCCGAGCACCGCGGGGATCCCGCCCGAGGGCGTGCGGTCCGCCATCTCGTCGAGCACGCGCGCGAGCGACGCGGCCGACCGGGGCCGCTCCTCGGGGTCCTTGGCGAGCATCTTCATCACGAGCGCGGCGAGCTGGGGCTCGATCTCCGCCGGCAGCGGCGGGACGGGCTGGTTCACGTGCGCGACGGCGATGTCGACCGCCGTCGGGCCGGTGAAGGGCCGGTTCCCCACCAGGGACTCGTACGCGACGATGCCGAGCGCGTAGATGTCCGAGGCGGGCGTGGCGGCGCGGCCGATCGCCTGCTCCGGCGACAGGTACTGGGCGGTGCCCATGACCATGCCGGAGTCCGTCATCGGGATGCGGCCCGTGGCCGTGGAGATGCCGAAGTCCGTGATCTTCACGCGGCCGGACCGCGAGATGAGGATGTTGCCGGGCTTCACGTCCCGGTGCACGACGCCGGCCACGTGCGCCGCGTGGAGCGCCCGGGCGGTCTGGGCGAGGATCGGCAGCAGGCGGCGGGTCGGCAGCACCGGCTCGCGGTCGAGGAGGTCGGCCAGCGGCTCGCCGAGGATCAGCTCCATGACGAGGAAGCCGGAGCCGTCCTGCTCGCCGTAGTCGTAGAGCTGCGCGATGTTCGGGTGGGACAGCTGCGCGGAGTTGCGCGCCTCGGTGCGGAACCGCTCGAGGAAGCCCTCGTCGCCGGCGAACTCCTCGCGCAGCACCTTCACGGCGACGTCGCGGGCGAGGGACTCGTCGTGCGCGACCCAGACCTCGCCCATGCCGCCGATGGCGATGCGCGAGACCAGCCGGTAGCGGTCGCCCAGGGCGACTCCCTCCGCGGGCTTCACGTGGTCACCTCCCGCGCGCCGCTCACTTCAGGGCCGCCTGGATCACGGCCTTGGCGATCGGCGCGGCCACCGCGCCGCCGGTCGCCTCGTTGCCCATGCTGCCGCCGTTCTCGACCACGACCGCGACGGCGACCTTCGGGGCGTCGGCGGGCGCGAACGCCGTGAACCACGCGTGCGGCGGCGCGTCGGCGGTGGTCTGCGCGGTGCCCGTCTTGCCGGCCACCTGCACGCCGGGGATCTGCGCGGCCTTGCCGGTGCCGTTCTGCACGACGCCGACCATCATGTCCCGCAGCGCGGCCGCGGTCCCCGACGAGATCGCCCGGTCGAGCTCGCTCGGCTTCGTCTCGTCGACGACGGTCAGGTCCTGGCTGCGGACCGTCTGCACGAGGTAGGGCTTCATGGGCACGCCGCCGTTCGCGATGGCCGCGGCCACCATGGCCACCTGCAACGGCGTCACGCGCACCTCGTACTGCCCGATGGCCGAGAGAGCCGTCTGCGGCGCATCGGGGTTGTCGGGGAAGTGGCTCTCCGTCACCTTCATCGGCACGTCGAGCGGGGTGTCGAAGCCGAACGCCTCGGCCTGCTTGCGCAGGGCGGCGTCGCCGAGGTCCAGGCCGATCTGCGCGAAGGCGGTGTTGCACGAGATGCGGAGCGCGTCCGCGAGCGTCAGCGCGCCCGTCGAGCTGCAGGACGAGCCGCCGAAGTTGTGCAGCTCGGTGGAAGTCCCCGGCAGGGTGAGGGCCTGGGGTGCCTGGACCGCCGTCGTCGGCGTGTAGCCGGACTCCAGGGCGGCGGCGGCGGTGACGAGCTTGAACGTGGACCCCGGGGGGTACGTGGCGCCGCCGATCGCCCGGTTGTCCATCGGCCGGCCGGCGTCGGCCTGCAGCGCGGTCCAGGCGTCGGTGACGGCGCTGAAGTCGTGCCCCGCCAGCGTGTTGGGGTCGAAGCTCGGCTTGGAGACCATCGCGAGGATCGCACCGGTGGTCGTGTCCAGCGCGACGACGGCGCCACGCTGGTCCCCGAGCGCGTCCCACGCGGCTTGCTGGACGGCGGGGTCGATCGTCAGTTGCACCGAGGCGCCCTGCGGCTGCCGCCCGGTCACCAGGTCCTGCAGGCGCGTGTAGAAGAGGGAGTCCGCCGAGCCGTTGAGCTCGGTGTTCATCTGCTCCTCGATGCCGCTGCGCTGGTAGACGACGGAGTAGAAGCCGGTCACCGGCGCGTACAGCGGGCCGTTGGCGTACTGGCGCTGGTAGCCGAACGGGTCCTCGATCGGGACCGACGTCGCGACGGCGGTGTCCCCCACGATGATCGGGCCGCGCGCGTTGCCGTACTCGCGGTACAGGGTGCGGACGTTGCGCTGGTCGGCGTTGAGGCTCGGCGCCTGGACGAACTGCACGTACGTCGTGCCGCCCATGAGGACGAGGAACATGACGACGACGACGGTCGCGAGGCGGCGCAGGGGCGTGTTCACCGGCGGTCCCCGTCCATGTGGAGGACCTCGGTCTCGTTGTCCGAGCCCGCGGGCAGCGGCGCCGTGCCGGCCGGGCCGGCGTCGTCGGTCTGCGGTGCCGGGCGCCGCGCGCTGTCGGAGATGCGCAGCAGGAGGGCCGCGATGATCCAGTTCGCCAGCAGCGACGACCCGCCGTAGGCGAGGAACGGCATCGTCAGGCCGGTCAGCGGGATGAGGCGCGTCACGCCGCCGACGACGACGAAGCACTGGAACGCCACGACGAACGCCATGCCGCCCGCGAAGAGCTTGCCGAACCCGTCGCGGACGCCGATCGCCGTCCGCAGGCCGCGCTGGACGAGGACGACGTACAGCACGAGCAGGGCGAGGAGGCCCGTGAGGCCGAGCTCCTCGCCGAGGGACGCGACGATGAAGTCCGACTCGGCGTACGGCACCAGGTCCGGTCGGCCGTGGCCGAGCCCCGTGCCGAACAGGCCGCCGCTGGCCATGCCGAACAGGCCGCGGACGAGCTGGCCGGAGCCGCCCCGCGCGGCGTTGAACGTGTCGTTGTCGAGCGCGTGCAGCCACACGTCGAAGCGGTGCCCCACGTGCTCGAACGTCCGGGCGACCACCGCGGCGCCGACGACGAACAGGCCCGCCCCGATCAGCACCCAGGAGAGGCGCTCGGTGGCCAGGTAGAGCATGCCGACGAAGAGCCCGAAGAAGAGCAGCGACGTCCCCAGGTCCTTCTGCATCACCAGGACGGCGAGGGACGCCAGCCACGCGAGGAGGATCGGGCCGAGGTCGCGGGTGCGGGGCAGCTGCAGGCCGAGGACGCGCGGGCCGGCCAAGGCCAGCGTGTCGCGCGTGGTGACGAGGTACCCGGCGAAGAAGACGGCGAGGACGATCTTCGCGAGCTCGGCCGGCTGCAGGCCCGCCGGGCCGACGTGGATCCAGATCTGCGCGCCGTTGATGGTGCGCCCGATGCCGGGCACCAGCGGCAGCACGAGGAGCCCGAGGCCCACGACCATGGCGGTGTACGTGTAGCGGCGCAGCGTGCGGTGGTCGCGCAGGATCACGACGACGACGGCGGCGAGCACCATGCTGATGGCGGTCCAGACGAGCTGCCGCTCGGCGAACCCGTCGTACATGTCGCGGGCGGCGTACGCGGCGTCGATCCGGTAGATCATCGCCAGGCCGATGCCGTTCAGGGCCACGACCACGGGCAGGATCACCGGGTCCGCGTACGGGGCCCGGGTGCGCAGCACCACGTGCATGCCGAGGGCCAGGACCGTGAGCCCCGCGCCGTAGCCGACGATGTCGGCCGGCAGGGACTCGGTGAGCGCGAGGCCCACCTCGGCGTACGCGCCGATGGACAGGACGAGCGCGATGAGGAGCAGGCCGAGCTCGAGGGAGCGGCCGGGGCGGACCGGCATCGGGCTGACGGTGGCCATCACCGCCCCCGCCGGTGGGGACCGGTCACCGTCGCAGGGGTCACGGGCGCGCCTCGTCCGCGAGGCCCGCGACGCGGGCGCGCGCGTCCTGCAGGTCGTCGGCGGGGATCGTGTCCGCGAGGCGGTCCTGCACGTACTGCGGCAGCTCGTCGGCGCGCGTGCTGCTGCTCTCCACCACCTCGGACAGGACGACGGGTCCCACGGTCTGCGGGATGCCGCGGAAGACCGCGACGCGACCGGCGTCGTCCACGGCCACGTAGTACTGGCGCTGCGTCCACTGGTAGCCGAACCACCCGGCGGCGGCCACGCCGGCGACCACGAGCAGGACGACGAGCGCGGCGACGAGGCGGCGCCAGCGGCTGCGGCCGGGCAGCGGCTCGTCCTCGGTGACGGTGGTGGGCGGCGGAGGTGCGGCGGCCTTGGCACGGGTGGCCGCGGAGTGCTCGGCGGCCCGCGCGGCCGGACCCTTGCCCCCGCGCGACGGGCGGTTCCGGTCGGCGGCCGCGGCGCCCACGATGTGCGAGGACGTGTCGGGCGCCGCGCCGTCGGGCAGGGCGTCCACCTCGACGACATCGCCGACCACGACCGTCACGTTGTCCGGCGCGCCGCCGCGCAGCGCGAACCCGACGAGCGTCTCGGCGCACTCCCCCGCGTCGCCGATCTCGCGCATGGCGTCGGCGATGGTGTCGTGGCTCACGACGCCGGACAGGCCGTCGCTGCAGAGCATCCAGCGGTCGCCGGCGCGGGCCTCCCGGACCGAGAGGTCGGGGACGATCTCCATGTCGAAGTCGCCGAGGACGCGCAGCAGTACCGACCGCTGCGGGTGGTGCTCGGCCTCCTCCGGCGTGAGCTTGCCCGTATTCACGAGGTGCTGGACGAAGGAGTGGTCCGTCGTGACCTGCGTCAGCTCGCCGTCGCGCAGGAGGTAGGCGCGCGAGTCGCCGATGTGCGCCATCGCGAGCTTGTTGCCGCTGCGCAGCAGCGCCGTGACGGTAGTGCCGAGGCCCGCGAGCTCAGGGTTCTCCTCGGCGAGCGCGAGCAGCTCCTCGTGCGCCTCGTTGAGGGCGCGGCCGAGCTCGTCCAGGGCGTCGTCGGGGCCGTGGGCCTCGTCGTCGAGCGGCGCGAGGTGCGCGACCGCGACCGACGACGCGATGTCGCCGCCCGCGTGGCCGCCCATGCCGTCCGCGACCACCAGCAGGTGCGGGCCGGCGTAGGCGGAGTCCTGGTTGTTGGAGCGGACCAGGCCCACGTCGGAGCGGGCGGCGTAGCGCAGGGCGATGGTCATGGTGCCTACCGCTGCAGCTCGAGCGTGGACTGGCCGACGCGGATCTGGCTGCCGATGCCGACCGGCGTCGGGCCCTCGATCTGGGCGCGGTCGACGAACGTGCCGTTGGTCGAGCCGAGGTCCTCGACCAGCCACTGGCCGTCCTCGGGGTAGATCCGCGCGTGCCGGGAGGACGAGTAGTCGTCGTCGAGCACCAGCGTGCACGACGGCGCCCGGCCGATGAGGACCGCGGACGACCCGAGCGGCACCGTGGTGCCGCGCAGCGGGCCGGCGG
>JAEWYD010000059.1 GCA_023462275.1 Actinomycetes bacterium | reverse complement strand
GGCGCCAGTGGGGTGCCGAGCGACCCCGACCGCCGCTGCCCGCGCAGGGCACCCCCGCACGGCCCTCGGCGACGTGGCTCGGCGGCCTCGCCATCACGGTCACCGTCGTCGCGTGGGCCGTCTACGTGACGAGCACCGTCATCTCGGGCTTCATCGACCACGGCGTGCGCGGCAGCAGCTTCGTCGCGCAGACCGTCGTCTACCTCGTCGTCATGACGCTCCTGCTCTTCTCCTCGGCCATGTACCTGCTCGCCCGCCAGGGTGCGCTCTACCGCTCCCGCGACCACGTGCGCGTGCCGCGGGCCGAGATCGACGCCTACTTCGCCGTCTCCCGGCCCTCCCTGACGGTGCTCGTGCCGTCGTACGCGGAGGAGCCCGCCGTCGTGCGCGCCACGCTGCTGTCCGCGGCGCTCCAGGAGTACCCGGCGATGCGCGTCGTCCTGCTCCTCGACGACCCCGTCGCCCCCCGCGACCCCGCGGCCGCGGCATCGCTCGCCGCCTGCCGCGCGCTGCCCGAGGAGTTGATGACGCTGCTCGCCGAGCCGTACGAGCGGTTCTCCGGCGCCCTCGTCGCCCACGAGGCGGCGGCCCTGCACGGCGGCGCGGCCGGGACGGACGAGATCCGGTCCCTCGCGCTCGACCACCGCTGGGCGGCGTCATGGCTGCGCGACCTCGCGGCCCGGTACACCCGCGAGTCGCACGCCGACGACTTCCTCGCGGACGAGGTGCTCGTGGGCCTGGCCGGCGACCTGGACGTCACCGCGCAGGCGCTGTTCGCCGCGCTCGACGAGCGGGCACCGGTCCCCGCGGAGCGGCTCGCCCAGCTGTGCCGCCGGCTCGTGTGGACGTTCGGCTGCCACATCAGCGCGTTCTCCCGCAAGGAGTACGAGAACCTCCCGCACGACGCCAACAAGGCGATGAACCTCAACGCCTACATCGCGCTCATGGGCCACCGCGTCCGCGCCGTCGACACGCGCATCGGCCGCGTCCTGCGCGTCGCCGACGACGACCCCACCGCCGAGCTCGTCCCCGACAGCGACTACCTGCTGACGCTCGACGCCGACAGCGTGCTCCTGCGCGAGTACTGCCTCCGGCTCGTGCACCACATGGAGACGCCGGGCAACGAGCGCGTCGCCGTCATCCAGACGCCGTACTCGGCGTTCCGCGGCGCCCCGACCCGCCTCGAGCGGATCGCCGGCGCCACGACGGACGTCCAGCACATCGTCCACCAGGGCCTCACGTACTTCGACGCCACGTTCTGGGTGGGCGCCAACGCCGTCATCCGCAAGGTGGCGCTCGACGACATCGTCGAGGTCAGCTACGTGCGCGGGCAGGAGGTCCGCCGGTACGTCCAGGACCGCACGGTCATCGAGGACACCGAGTCGAGCATCGACCTGATCGCGCACGGCTGGTCCCTGCACAACTACCCCGAGCGCCTCAGCTACTCGGCCACCCCGCCGGACTTCGGCTCGCTCGTCGTCCAGCGCGGGCGGTGGGCCAACGGCGGCCTGCTCATCGCGCCGAAGTTCTGGCGGCACGTGCGCCAGCGGCGGCGCGACGGGCGGCGCGTCCGGCGGTCCTCCGTCGCGCTGCGCATGACCTACATGGCGTCGATCTCGTGGGCGAGCCTCGGGCTGCTGTTCCTGCTGGTCTACCCCTTCGACCAGCGCCTGCTCAGCCCCGTCCTCGTGCTCGCGGCGGCGCCGTACTTCCTGGCCATGGCGAGCGACTTCCGGCGCCTGGGCTACCGGCGCACCGACGTGTTCCGCGTCTACGCGTTCAACCTCGTCCTCCTCGCCGTGAACCTCGCGGGGACGCTGAAGTCGCTGCAGCAGGCGGCCGCGAAGTCGAAGATCGCCTTCGCGCGCACACCGAAGGTCAACGACCGGACGGCGGCGCCCGCGCTCTACGTGCTCGCCGCGGTGTTCATCGCGCTGTTCTCCTTCTACACGCTGGCGACGGCGTGGCTCGCGGGGAACTGGTGGCACGCGGCCTTCGCGGCCTTCAACGGCCTGCTCACGACGTACGCGATCGTGGCCTTCATCGGGGTCCGCAACGCCGTCGTCGACGTCGTGCTCGGCACCCTGCGGTGGGTGCGCGTCCCGGCGCGCAAGCAGGCGCCCGCCGCGGCGCCCGCGGCCGCCGACGACTCCCTCGACTGGGAGTCCGTCCTGTACTTCGGCCCCGATCACGCCCCGGCCGCCGGCCGCGGTGCGGCGCCCACCCTGTCCGACATCCCGTTCGCCCGCCGCGGCGACACCCGAGCCCGCCAGAGGTGACCCGTGCGCCGTCGATCCAGCTCTCCTGACCGGCCCGCCACGCGGGTCTCCTTCGTGCGCGTCCTCGTCGTCCTCGTGGCCGTCGCCGGCATCGGGTGGTCCGGCACCCGGGCCGTCTCGGCCCTGGTCGTCGGGGACCCCGAGCCCGGGCCGTCGCATTTCGTGCCCTACGTCGACGTGACCGCCACCCCGCGGTACGCCTTCGAGACGCCGGAGGGTCCCGCGCAGTCGACCGTGGCCCTGTCGTTCGTCGTCGCCGACCCCCGTGACCCCTGCGAGCCGTCGTGGGGCGGGTACTACGACCTGGACACGGCGGGCTCGGACCTCGAGCTCGACCGCCGCATCTCGCAGCTGCGCCTCACGGGCGGCGACGTCCGCGTCTCGTTCGGCGGCCAGGCGGGCACCGAGCTCGCCTCCGCGTGCGCGGACCCGACGGCGCTGCGGGCGGCGTACGGGGCGGTCGTCGACCGCTACGACCTCACGGCCGTCGACCTCGACCTCGAGGGCGCCACGCTCGACGACGAGGCCGGGATGACGCGCCGCGCCGCGGCCATCAAGGACCTCCAGGACTCGGCCACCTCCGCCGACTCCGAGCTCGCGGTGTGGCTCACCCTGCCCGTCGGCCAGGACGGTCTGACGGAGGCGGGCCGCGCGGCGGTGACGACGGTCCTGGCGGCCGGCGTCGACGTCGCCGGCGTCAACGGCATGACCATGGACTTCGGGGTCGCGACGTCGGCCGCCCAGCCGCTGTCCGACGTCGTCGCCCGGGCCGCGACCGCGCTGCACGGGCAGGTGCGCACGGCCTACGCCACCGCCGGCCAGCGGCTCGACACCGCCGAGGCGTGGGCGAAGGTCGGCATCACGCCGATGATCGGCCAGAGCGACGTGCCCGCGGAGCGGTTCACGCTCGAGGACGCCGCGGCGGTGAACACCTTCGCCCGCGAGCACGGGGTGGGGCTGCTGTCGATGTGGTCGCTCAACCGCGACGCCACCTGCACCTCGCCACTGCCGTCGGTCCTCACGGTGGTGCAGACCATGTGCAGCGGCGTCGACCAGCGCGGCGAGAGCTACGCCGAGGCGCTCGCCACGGACCTGGACCTGCTGCCGACCGGCGGGTCGACCGCCACCACGGGCCCGACGACGTCCCCCGAGCCGACCGCGACCCAGGCGCCGGACGGCGTCGTGGACGACCCGGAGACGAGCCCGTACCCGATCTGGGACCCGGCGGGCACGTACCCCGGCAGCACCAAGGTGGTGTGGCGGCACAACGTGTACGAGGCGCGCTACTGGACGAGCGGCGTCGCCCCGGACACGCCCGTCGCGAACCCGATGGACTCCCCGTGGACGCTCCTGGGCCCGGTCCTGCCCGGCGACACGCCCGCACCGCTGCCGACGTTCCCGGCCGGGACCTACCCGGCGTGGGACGCCGAGTCGGTGTACACCGCGGGATCGCGCGTCCAGGTCGACCGGGTCGCGTACGAGGCGAAGTGGTGGACGCAGGGGCAGGAGCCGGGGACACCGGTCCAGGGTGGGTCGCCCTGGGTGCTGGTGTACCCCGACCGCTGAGCCCCGAGCACGACTCACGCTGCAGGGCCCGCGGGGGCG